>JAEWSZ010000181.1 GCA_023397905.1 Bacillota bacterium
GGTAGCACCGGTAGGTCCGGTAGCGCCAGTAGCGCCGGTAGATCCAGTAGGTCCGGTAGCACCGGTAGCACCGGTAGGTCCAGTAGGTCCGGTAGCACCAGTAGCGCCGGTGGGCCCGGTAGCGCCGGTAGGTCCGGTAGCACCCGTGGGTCCGGTAGCACCAGTAGGTCCAGTCGCACCGGTAGGTCCGGCAGGTCCTGTAGGCCCGATTATTACTTGGATATTCTTCTTTACGTCGTTACCAATTACGTTAGTACTCAAAACCGAAATATCTACAAGCCTGTCTGTAGGAGATACGTCGTCGACAAGTACATTGGCAGAACCGGGATCAGGCTGTTTGCTGATGGAAACTACTGCTCTCGTGGTGCCTTTGGGCGCAGGAGCCGTTGTTTCGAAAAAATGCTGCCAGCTGCCCGTGATCACATCCGGAAGGCTGTTGGGCGGTATGCTGATAACAAGTCCATTGCCCAGGAAGTTATAAGCATCGTCAAAGTATGCGATGTTGATAGTTGTAAGTGGATTCGGGAAGGGTCCTATTTTGGCCAGATAAACAGAAAATTCGCCGGGTTCGGAAAAATCACCCTGAATTACCTGATAAATAACAGATATTCCATCCAGCAATTGTGCCGAATAACCCCCGGTATGGCTGTACAAAGATGATATTACTGAGTTATGGTTTATCCATGGAGAAAAGCGGCCCGCCTCAAAATCACCGTTAAAAATAAAATTTTTAGGCATTCCTTTATTCACCTCCTTAATAGTGATAAATAAGCATGTTTGGCTGAATAGCCAGAGTATGCTATGTAAACATTATATGATTTGACAGGCCTATTGTTGCATTATGTTAATACATTGATAACAAGTAGATTAAATACTTATGAAATTCATTTACATGATCTTTAATTTAATTCTTTTCTACACCTGGTTTTTATGTTTTAATTGTAAGTAATTAACTGAAATATGCAATAAAACAATTGGAATTAAGGTGATAATATGAAATTAAGAGACAGTTTTCATCCATATGCAATGGTCACTATTATATTCTGGTCTCTGGCATATGTGTTGACTAGGCTGGCTTTGCAATACTTTTCTGTATTTTCCCTGGGTTTTCTCAGATATTTTGTCGCTTCCTGCACTTTAGCAGTTATTGCCGTATTTACGAAAATGAAGCCGCCGCATAAGTCGGACCTGCCATGGTTTCTGGCCGCCGGGGCAATTGGATTTTTCCTTTATATGATTGCTTTCAATAAAGGCCAGGAAACTGTGACTGCCTCCACCGGCAGTGTGGTAATTGCAACGGTTCCCGTAATCACCGCGCTGCTGGCCAGATTTGTGTATCAGGAAAAATTGCGCAATTTTCAGTGGGCTGCTATTGTAATTGAATTTGCGGGTGTAGTGGTATTGACCCTGATGGACGGCGTGTTTTCCATCAACACAGGGTTGCTGTGGCTGCTGCTGGCTGCATTGGCCCTTAGTATCTATAACCTGCTGCAGCGTAAGCTCACAAAAACGTATCCGGCATTGCAGACCTCCGCGGTCAGCATTTTTTTCGGTACGTTGCTGCTGGCTGTTTTTCTGCCCGCCTCTGCTGGAGAGGTGTCTCATGCTCCGGGTATCCAGCTGTTTTATGTGGCTGTGCTGGGCATATTTTCAAGTGCGGTTGCCTATGCCGCATGGTCTAAAGCTTTTGCAAAAGCGAAGCAGACATCCCAGGTCAGTAACTATATGTTTATTACGCCTTTTTTGACAAGCCTTTTGGGAATACTGATTGCGGATGAAATACCGGATAAGGCCACGCTGATTGGGGGAGCAATTATCATAATTGGAGTTTTCGTATTTAATTTCGGAGAGAAAATTTATGAAGCGGCTAAAAATTCTCTTATCAATGGTCTTAATAGCAATAAATAAGCATTAAAACAGGTATCGCTGAAATAAGGTGCCGCAGAATAACAAATCCTTGTTGGATTTACTTTATTCTGCGGCACTGATTCTGTTATCTATACGGTTAACTGATTGAAAGTCCTGCGCCTGCAAAGCCGGTGATGATTGTCGCAATGTCGATACCATCGGTAACGCTGGCCGAGAAAACCATCAAAAGGCGTGTCTGGGCAGTTACAGGAATCGAAAGCCCCGTTGTGAGCCCGTTTGATGTGTCGCCTATAACTACTGCTCCTTCTAGAGGAGGAGCAAGGTTGACGAAGGCGCCTGCAACAGGAGCAAACGAGTCATCCGGTGTGGGTGAGCTGTAAAGCTGTGCTGTAATGGTAACTGTGCTTCCTATAAGGGCTACGGCTGCTCCGACGCTGAAGTATGCGGCAAGAGATGTTATGGTTCCGGCTCTTGGCATTGAGAAAGCAACGTTGTCAAGGCCGGTTGTGTTTATTAAGCCTCCTACGATCAAAGCCGAGTCATTGGAGCCGAACCCTATAAGCCCCTGAACTCCTGCCAATCCGCCGAGGACAGTTGTAAGAGTTACAGCCGGCCCCGAAGCAAACGGAATGATAGTTTCCGCAGCCGGCCCGGTGGGTCCGGTAGCCGCAGCTATTTATCCGCAACTGGCTGTAAAAAAATATGGGGCCTCGGGCCTGTTCTGTTCCACAAATTCAAGTATACGTTCCAATTCGTCGGCAAACCTAAAGATAATGGTGATCTCCTTGTTCTCGTGAACATAGATGGTATCAACGAGCTCAATCAAGATATTGCGGTCTAACTGCTGCGCGTTGCGATACTTCCGAAATTCCGTAAATATGGGGTTCTCGGAATTTACACCTGTATTCATGCGGCGCTGTTCTTCTTCGAGGTTTATAATAGCCGAGGTCAACTGCTCAGTCTGTTCCCAGAATTTAGCCTTCATGCGCCGGTAATCCTCTCGGGTGATCTCACCGGATTTCCAGTCCACATAAAGGCTATCTGATACCGAGCGTGCCTTTTCCAACTCTCGGCGCTTATCGCCAAGCATTTTTTCAACGCGCTTCGATTGGGTGTCCGCCACCGGGGCCTCGTTGATTTCATCCACCACGTCAACCAGCGAATCCACAAGGATGATTTGCGCCTGAATCGCCGCCAGTACCGCCTTCTCCAAGAGGTCAACCCGTATCGAATGCTTGGTGCATTTCGTCTTGGATTTTTCGGTATAGGTTCTGCAGGCATAGTACACAAATTCTTTGGCGGCTTTTCTTTGCAATGCCTTGTGGCAATCAGCGCAACGAAGGAAACCAGAGAATAGATGTACCTTGCGCTCACCGTTCGGTGTGCGGGTATCACGCTGCAAAATGCGAACCAGCGTATCATATTCTTCTTGGGTGAAGGTCGGCTCATGGGTACTTTCCTTAATAAACCAATCTTCCTCGGGAACCGCCACTTTATCATGCACCTTGTAGCTTACGACCTTCTGCCTGCCCTGCACCATATGGCCCATGTTGACCTTATCCAGCAAAACCCTTTTAACCGTGGCTCCAGTCCATAGGCCGTCGTTTTTCTTTACATTAGGGTTGTTGTATTTCCAGCCCTTGCTGCGCTTATAGGCCGTCGGGTTGGGGATTCCAAGCTCATTGAGCTTTTGCGCCACTCCGTTGAGGCTCATGCCGTCATTGACAATCCAGTCCCTCATGTCCTTTTTAATAGGAACAATGTCGTCGTCCAGTATCAGATGGTTTTTGTCCTCCGGGTTTTTAAGATAGCCGTATGGCGGGAACGCCCCGATAAACTCGCCGTTCCGCCGCTTGGTGTTGAAAGTACGCCGCACGTCATTTGACGTTCTGCAGGCAAAGCGGTCATTCATAAGTCCCGAAATAGGTACTTCCAAACCGGTAACTGCATCTGGGTTCTTGAAAGTATCAATTGCAGGGTCGCCGGTGGAAA
The DNA here is from genome assembly GCA_023397905.1 of Bacillota bacterium. GTDB lineage: Bacteria > Bacillota > Clostridia > Acetivibrionales > DSM-1351 > Ruminiclostridium. The sequence continues at coordinate 3,862 of JAEWSZ010000181.1, forward strand.
TGAAGCGCACATTTTTCTGGGGGAAGTAGTATTCCAAATAATAGCCTTGGTCTGAGTAGTTGCGGAAAGCACGGGCTAATGTCTTGACTAATACGCAGTTTACGGTGCCTTGCTCAATGTCCTGAATCATTCGCATAAAATCCGCCCGCGTATCATCTGTGCCGGTCAGACCGTCGTCAATGTAGAAATCCACAATAACATACTGACCTTCAAAAAATTGTTCCAGATACTCAATGAGTATCTTTTTTTGATTTACTACGCTCTCGCTCTGGTTTTCATCGCTGTCCTCCCTGTTAGCATCCTCTTTTGAAAGACGGATGTAAACGGCGATACGCCATATGATCTGACCGACCGCCTTGATTCCGATGTAAACCGTTTCTTTTTGCGCTTTACGAATGCGTGCCATATTTACCTCCAATCTTTCATAATCACGCTGTCAGTCTGCCTTGAAGACCTGTCAGTCCAAGCCTGGCGGGCCGCTTAATTGCTTTTTTTTTATTGCGGATAGATAGGAGGCAACTGCTTCTTTCAAGGTCTTGCCTGCAGGGGAAAATTGTACATTCACCGAAATTTCCCCGCATTTGAAAGCGTAGGGATTTTTTATCTGGCGGAGATATTGCTCGGCCCGGGAGGCAACAGGCGCATCCGCATCTATTCTCACGCTGGCAATATCCACTCTATCTTCAACGGATATATCCGCATTTTTCATTTGTGCCAACTGTTGCGCAACCAGAACAATACCTCCCTTCATATGAGGCTGTAATATCATCATATGCGCTGCGATAAAAGCAGGTGAGGCAATGACAAGCCCGAATTGGAAAAGGACATGTCATAAAAATAGGAGCGCCCGGTTTGGGCCTCCCACCAACGAAATAAAGATCCGGGCAGACAAAGCGGCGGCTTTTTTTCTTTTGCCGCCGTGCGGAGATTAAAATTAAATATTGAAATTATGGCATTGAAACGTTGAAACAGTGTTGAATTTCCATCAGGTATAACAGTGCGGCATACCAAAGAATAGCACAAATATAATCAGTTTCTTCATTTTGAGATGGCCTGCTTCAACTTTTTTCACTATGGTTCAGGCCTTCCAGTATAAGGGCAGAAAGGCAGCAGCAAAGCAGTAAGCTAATGCAACTCAGTATTACTTGATTTGTCGTTGCGTCATAGTAGCCGGAAATAGTAAATACAGCCGTCATGGGATACAAGGCTTTTAGGACATTTGACATACTCGTAAACATACCGGCAAAAGAATAAATTTCAGCGAATACCAACGCAAGCCAATACCCTTTTTTAATACGCGATACAAAAGCAATAATTGGTGAGACAGCAATAAATATACCTAAGCCGTCCAGAAAATATGCTCTCAGAAACCCTAAAACCATTTCTGCTGACAAATCGGAAAAATGTAAAATGGACTCAACCAAAAAAGTTATAGCAAAAAGCAGCAAGTAAAAGAGTATGCTGAACGCGAAAGTAACAATCATTTTTGCAGCGGTTAATTTCGCTTCATTTACGGGAATAAGCCGCAGAGATTTTATAGTGTCTTCCTGTTCTTCACGGCAAATCATATAACTGCCCAAAAGGGCAATGACCGCAGGAAGAACAAAAAAAGTTGCCCATGGTTGAGACACAGTCATATACCAGCCGTCATTATCTATGTCCCGTGCGCCATCATACTCAGTCTGTCCCCCAATAAAAACAATGACTGCTACCATGATTGTTGCAAAAACTGCAATCCATACAATATTAGAACGGCGAATCTTTTGACATTCCGCCCAAAGTAATTTTTGTATGATTCACACCTCACTTTCTTCTTCCCAATGCGATATTTGCAAGTAATACTGCAACGATATCCCAAACGCAAATACAAAGAAATGCTAAAGGAATGTCGATTGCCTGTGTAAATACAATGCCCGGAATATCTCTATTTCGCATGATTATAACCGCCATACTGGATATCGGGTGCAGATACATATTTACCGTCATTAAAATAAAGCCGAAAAAGATATAGACCAATGTTATAGAAACTGGGAGAATATATCCTTTTTGCGACGCAGCTATTGCCAAAATCGGCAGCATTGCAAAAGAAGTAATAACACCAATCTCCAAACACTTTTTCAGCAGATATAAAACGCTTCCCCATTCAAATGCGACATATCCGGGAAGTACACTGAACATAACGGAAGCAACGGCTGTAATCAGCATGAAACAAATTGAGTAAATCAAAACTACAAAAAATTTACTGAAAAAGTATCCCATTTTGCTGATAGGCACAATCCAAAGTTGTTTGAGCATATCGTGCTGGTTTTCGTCGTACATAAGCATGGTGCAAAGTGTTCCCAAAACGACAGGCAAGATAAACCAAAGCGTATAACCAAACGCTGACCATCTATAAAACTGTAACGGATCACCGCCTGTTTCTTTTACATATTTGAAATACAATAGTGCGAAAAACGGCATAAAGAGGGCGGACAACAACATCAGCCAGACAAGTTTCCTGCGGCGCAGTTTAAGGAATTCTATCTGAATAAGTCTAAGCAATGCCTTCTCCTCCTGTGATTTTTTTGAAATAGTCCTCTAGGGTGTCATTACAAAGTTGAGAGCTGATAACCGTTATATTCTGCGTCACAAGGGCTTTATTGATTTCACCCATATCCGGAGCAGTGTCATAAAGACGTAAAGTATGGTCGTCTTGAACAGAATAATCTTTCAAATGAAATTGACGTTCTAAAATCAGTGACGCTTTCGGAATGTCTGAAACTTGCAGCAGGATATATTTGCGGTTTTTCTTTTCCAGTCCGCTCATGCTGCTTTCTTCCAAAAGAACGCCGCGGTCGATGATTCCAATATCATCAGCCAATAATGAAATTTCCGAAAGAATATGACTGGAAATAAGAATTGTCTTTCCTCGCTCAACGCTCAAATTCTTGATAAAATCTCTTACTTCTGCAATGCCGATGGGATCGAGACCGTTTGTAGGCTCGTCCAAAATCAGCAGCTCCGGGTCATGCAAAATAGCGTTCGCAATACCAAGACGCTGCTTCATTCCAAGGGAATACTTACTAAACAGCTTTTTGTCTTTATAAGGTAATCCCACTACTTTCAATGCGTTTTCAACTGCGTGTGGGGCGGCTGTACCACGCAGCTTCGCAAAAATCTCCAGGTTTTCCGTTCCTGTCAAATTTGGATAAAAACCCGGTGCCTCGATAATAGCACCGATACGGGGATATACCCGTTTTTCTTGACCCTTGATATTCCGTCCGAATACATCCACCTCGCCTGAGGTAATTGGAGTCAACCCTAAAATCATTTTCATAATAGTGGTTTTCCCGGCTCCGTTGCGTCCTAACATACCGTAAATCCGGCCTTTTTTTACATGGAGATCGACTGAGCTAACTGCTGTCTGCTCTCCGTAAATTTTTGTCAGTTGTTTCGTTTCAATCACAAAATCACTCATATAAAATTTCCTCACTTTCAATAGCTGTGCTTTCGCAATGTGATAACCGATATAAAGGCAGAAACAATCACAATTAAAAGTATAAAACATTAACCTTGCCAAAACCTTGCCGTAACCTTATTTTTATCTTGTTTTAGCAGTAAGAAAGCCCTGTGCTGTCACAGGGCTTTTGGCAATAAAACCGTAAAGGTAGTTCCAGCGCCGGGAGTGCTGGCCGCTGTGATCGTTCCTTTGTGGGCGCTGACAAGCTCTTTGGAAATAGAAAGCCCAAGCCCGTTTCCTTTGGCAGAGCGTGAATGGTCGCATTGGTACATTCTTTCAAAAATATGTGGGAGATTATCAGAAGATATGCCTTTCCCGTTGTCTGTTATTACAATTTTGGCTTGCTGTTCATTCTCAAATATACGCAGCGCCATATTATCACCCTCACTGTGGGTAATAATATTTTGTAACAGATTATTGAGAATACGGGTATATGCGTTTGCGTCTATGTGCATGGAATACTCTGTTTCAGGTATATCAAATTCATATTCAAAATGGTTGTTTTCCAAAATAGGAATCCAATCAGCTATAATATTACGTGATAACTCATTCAAATCAAAAATCTCAAAATGAAAAATTTGTTCCCCGGAATCTAATTTAACCCATTCAAACAGATTTTCTACAAAATATTTTAAGTGCTGGGCTTTATCAGACGCAACATGGATATATTCGTCTATTTCTTCTCCTACAACAATTTTACTTTCGATTGCTTCCAAATAACCAACCAAAGAAGTAAGTGGAGTTTTCACATCATGGGAAAGACTTGCCATTAGACGTTTGTATACCTGCTCTGCCTGCTTTTGCTGAATAAGCCGTGATTGGCTGTTAATTGCAATTTCGTTAATACCATAACAAATTTGCCTTGTCATATCGCTCTCTGTTGCTAAAACACGTCGATTAAGGTTCCCGTTTTTTATATCTTCCAAAGCGTCTTTCATAAGTATAAACTGTGTTTGGACACGCCGTAGGACAGAAACCAGGTACGCTATAATAAGCATGGAAAGAACCAACGCAAAAAGAAGATAAACACTCATATATGTCAAGCCTCCTTATTAAAACGATAGCCTACACCTCGGACTGTTAAAATATAAAATGGACGGTCGGGGTCTGGTTCGATTTTTTTGCGCAATTTACTGATGAAAGACATAATGTTACTATCGTCAAAAGCATATTCTTCTTCCCACACCTGCGTATAAATCTGTTTTTTGGTAAACACCCGTCCTCTATTGGAAGATAGAAACGAAAGCAAGTCAAACTCTTTGCCTGTAAGCTCAACTGGAATATCATTGACAGAAACAATGCGGGTTGCTTTATCAATGACCATTCCTTTCAGCACCATGCGCTCAGTATCTATTTCCGTCGTGGGGTTTAAGGTGGTATAGCGGCGGATAAGAGAATTGACACGAGCCATCAGTTCGTTAATACTGAATGGCTTTGTCAAATAATCATCAGCACCAAGCCGCAGCCCGGAGACCTTATCTTCCTCGTCACTTTTAGCGGTTAGCATGAGCACCGGGATATTACTTGTTTCCCTGATTTTTTTCAGAACTTGAAAACCGTCTATATCCGGCAGCATTACGTCCAAAATCACAAGAGAAAGAGAGCAGCTATTTTTATTTTCGTCGGCCAGACGCAGCCCCTCCACACCGCCATGTGCAATAATAGCAGATAAATTCTCTTGCTCTACGCATTTTTTCATAAGAGCGCAAAGCTCTTTGTCATCGTCTATAATTAAAACATTATTCATGTTGCAGCTCCTTTCCTCTCTTTGTTCTGCCGTCAATCGGCTTTCCCGCGTCCCTTGGTATGGCCCATGAGCGGCCGAAGCGTACCACATTGGGTATCCGGCCTTCCTCGCATAGCTTTTGAACGCGGCGCTCGGAAATATTCCATTTTTCTGCGGCTTCTTTTGGCATGATATAGTCCATGAGAACACCTCCATAATTGACCTTATTATATACGCTCAAACGAATAATAACAAGCTGGGCAACCATTTTTTTGCAGTTTTTTCGGCTTAAGACTTGTCATTTTCCAGTTATGCATAAGCTGTGACTCACAGAATTGAAACATAATTTTAAGGGCAACAGCAATGTTGAAATATCCGAAATCGTAAAGAAAACAGAGGAGATGTTTGACCGGTTCAATGCCTTATAAGGCTATGTAATCAAGACCTTTTGCAATTATTATGGATAGGGGTTCCCGTGTCCGGAAAATCCTGTATTTATGCGGCTTTTCAGGGTTGCGGATAAATGATTGCCGCCGTAGCACCAGTAGGCCCGGTAGCGCCAGTAGGTCCAATCGCGCCGGTGAGACCGACAGCACCAGTAGGTCCAGTTGCACCGGTAGGTCCAGTTGCACCAGTAGGTCCAGTTGCAC
>JAEWSZ010000191.1 GCA_023397905.1 Bacillota bacterium
TATCATTTGTACTAAATTTATGATGGCAGGGACAATAATTAAATTTTATTCCAGGCCGGAAATGGAGATATAAATGCCGGTGAACATGACACTTAAAGAAAAAATAGGCCAGATGATAATAGCAGGTTTTCCCGGACCGGACATAAGCGGCGAATATAAGAAGCTTGTGGAGGAGTACAGGATTTCCAATACCATTCTGTTTTCACGCAATATTGAGAATAAAAAGCAGCTCGGGGACCTGTGCAACCAATTGCAGGAACTGATAATAGCCGGCACGGGCTATCCTGCCTTTATAGCCGTTGACCAGGAGGGTGGGATGGTGACCCGGTTGCCGGGGGATGCCACAAATATTCCGGGAGCCATGGCCATAGCTGCCACAGGAGATCCTGAAAACGCATATATTGCGGGGAATATTACTGGGAAAGAGCTGAAAGCCCTGGGTATCAACGTAAATATGGCCCCTGACATGGATATCAATTCAAATAAGGAGAATCCCGTTATCGGGGTCCGGTCCTTTGGAGATACAAAGGAACTGGTAACGGAATACGGCATAAAGATGATGAAAGGCCTGAGTGCAGGACAGGTCCTCCCCATAATAAAGCACTTTCCCGGACATGGGGATACGGCGGTGGATTCCCATATAGGGCTTCCGTCCATAGACAAGTCTATGGAGGAACTGATGTCAAATGAAATTGTTCCCTTCTATGAAGCCGTAAATAATGGCGCCGAAGCCGTTATGACATCCCATATTCTTTTCCCGAAGCTTGAAAAGAGAAATGTCCCGGCAACCATGTCACAGGGGATAATAACTGGTCTGCTGAGGCAAAAGCTGGGCTTTAAGGGCCTGGTGTTTTCCGACTGCCTTGAGATGGACGCCATTAAAAAATATTACGGAACCGCCAGGGGGGCAATTGAGGCTATAAAAGCAGGTGTTGACATTGTTTGCGTCTCACATACGGCTGACCTTGCGGAGGAAACCGCCAGGGCAATTGAAGCCGCGGCGCTTTCCGGTGAATTGTCCATGGAAATAATAGACCGTGCGGTTGAAAGGATACTGGCCTATAAAGAAAAATACGCGGGGGCCGATACCGGCAGCCCGGATACTTCAATAGTAGGCTGTGATTCACATATGGCCCTGTCAAAACGCATAAGGGAGAGCGGTATAACTCTGGTCCGGGGCAACGGGGAAGGCAGCGGTCTTCCCGCCATAAACAGCAGAACTCTGTTTGCGGGCAGCTATGCAAACAGGTCCACCATGGCTTCCAGCTCAATAAACAAGGATTTTAATTTTCCGGAGTACATGGCGGGAAAATTTAACGGGGATTATATTATAATACCGGCCGACCCCACCGGGGCCGACATTGATAAAGTCCTGTCCGGAGCCGGGGATTATGACTCAGTCGTCTACGGAACCTATAACGGGCATATGAACCCGGGACAGATAGAGCTGGCCAACAGGCTTTGCGATGCCAATAAAAATGTCATTGTGGTCGCACTGAGAAACCCCTATGATCTGGGCATGGTAGATAAGAGGGCCTGCACCGTAGCCGCCTATGAATATTCCACCTTGATTTTCGACGTACTTGCGGATGTATTCAGGGGAGATGTAAAACCGGCAGGCAAATTAAGCGTTAAGGTATGATTAAATAATAAAGCGGCCTTTTTGAGGCGAGATATTTTCCGTCTCAAAACGGGGAAGGTATTGCTTAATCATGCCTGCGGTTCAGAGGTGTAAATATGGATAGATATGTAGTGGGAATCGACGGAGGCGGCACAAAGACAGAGGTGGTCATTGCCGGTCTTGAAGGCGGGACAATCGGCAGATTTGTGTCCGGAGCCGTGAATATCAACGGGGAGTCCGTAAAAAACGTAGAAGGTAATCTGAAGGATATTCTGAAAAAAATATCCGAAAGTATTATGCCGGAGACGCCTCAAGAGAACGGAGTTTTAAAAAACTGCCGTTGTATTTGTATGGGAGCTGCAGGGGTCAGCAATCCCGCTGCAAAAGAGACCCTGAAAAAAGCTTTTTCCGCCGGGGGATATGATGGAGAGCTTATTATAGCCGGAGATCATGAGACCGCTCTGTATGGGGCTCTTGAAGAACCAGACGGTATTATACTTATAGCCGGAACGGGCTCCATATGCTATGGGCGGAACCGGCAAGGGCTTGAGAAGAGGACCGGAGGTTTTGGCTACCTTATTGACGATGAGGGAAGCGGCTATGCCATAGGCCGGGATATTCTCACCGCCGTTGTCAGGGAAAAGGACGGAAGAGGGGAGCCCACGCTTCTGGCTGAAATGGTTTTTTCACAGTTGAATATAAAATCCATCGATCAGCTGATAGGCTTCATATACGCCGCGGAAACCAATAAACGGGATATTGCAAAGCTGGCTCCCAACCTGACGGCCGCCTGCGATCTGGGAGACAGGACGGCTCTTAGCATCGCGCAGAAATGCGGAAATGAGCTTTTGCTGCTGGTAACTCCCGTTGTCAGGGAGCTCGATCTGTTTGAAGGGGACATTGCCCTTGCGGGAAGTGTACTCCAGAAGGACAAGTATATACAGGGCTTTTTTGCTGATGCGCTGAAAAAAGCCCATCCCGGATTGAAATGGTCATATCCCAGGCATGGAGCCGCATACGGAGCGGTGCTGATGGCCATTGCTTCGGCAAAAAAATCATAGAGTAGATAAAGCCTTTAATAGGCATAATATATTCCCGACGGGAATATAAATCTCAAAACCTGCATATGGCCTTTTGTAAAGGCGCATATTCGAATTGGAGCTTTGATCACTTTATGAAGAAGATTTTAAAATCACTTACGCTTACAATTATCCTGCTCATATTTTTGGGGTGTTCAAGCCAGGGCAGGAAGCAGCAGCAAAACTTTTTGGACGATGGCATTGCGGAGCTGGGAGCAGCAAAAACGGTGGAAAGCAAGCCGCATGCGGAAGAAAAATCTCTTGAGGGCATGACCATATGCATTGACCCGGGGCACGGGAAGACTTCGCGGCTGTCCGCCGGTGAGAAAGAACCAGTGGCTCCCGGCTCAAATGAAATGAAAGCAGCAATTGCGGCCGGCACAACGGGTGTCGTTACAGGGGTTACAGAGGAAAGTCTGAATCTCACTGTGGCGCTGAAGCTGAAAGAAGCGCTGGCCAGCAGGGGTGCAAAGCCGGTCATGGTGAGGGAGACCCATGAATGCGGTTTGACCAATGTGGAGAGGGCAAAGCTGTGGAATTTGGTCAAGGCTGATCTGACCATACGAATACATGCAAACGGAGTAGCTGACAGTACTGTTTCGGGAGTGCTTATGATGATTCCGGGAGACAGGTATATAAAGGACACGGCTATGCTGGAAAAAAGCTCTCAGGCAGGCAAGTATGTTCTGGAGTGCGTACTGAGGCATACCGGCGCCAGATCGTCAGGTACTGTGAGAAGTACTGATATGACCGGCTTCAACTGGTCAAAAGTTCCGGTGATACTGCTTGAAATGGGATTTATGACCAACCCGGAGGAGGACAGGCTGCTGAACACCGGCGAATACCAGGACAAAATAGTGTCGGGAATTGTAGAAGGTGTTGAGAAGTACAAGGGCTATACAGATAAAGTGAAGTATTAAAATAGATATAAAATAAATGAAAGCCGAAAGCATATAGACCCCTGCGGAGATTGAGAAGGACAGTATTCTCAGTATTTTCCCCAGGGGTCTTGTTTTTAGGGGAGGGAGTTGTTTACACCGGTGACATAATTTTGTACAATAAATATGTATTTATAAATTCTGTATTAAAAAGAGTTTCAGAGAGCTTGAAATCGGAAAAACTTATAATGGGTTAAAGGAGTAGACCATGATTTCAGCAGATAAATCTTATATTGCAGATCCCATAATCGATATGGGGATTCTGCGGAGAGAGTTTCCGCAGTATTACAGTTACCTGGGTGTGGATGAGCTTCAGCCGCGTAAAATTATTTTATGCTCAAATTTGATTATAAAAAAGGACGACGCTCTTGAAAAAATAATTTTTATATACAGGGACAGACTCGTCATTTTAAAATACATAAACGGCAATATTTCAAAATACACGCTGGAGTACAGTGATATCGACTACGTGGTAAAAGAGGGTGTGCCGGAGCCCTACTGTATAACCATAGAGTATAAATCGGAGCTGAAGGAAAGAATTTTTTATGATCGGATAGCATATGCAACGGTTGATTCACTGTTATATGAGCTCAGGAGCAGCCTGGCCGATCATGTATCCTCCGGCGTTGAAAACAGTCAGGCTGAATTTGCATTTTCGGACCTTGAGGAAAACAAATATCCCGGAGCCGCCATAGCTAAGGCAGCCGTTATAGACAGGTCTTCCGTAATATGCAGTTTAAAGCAGAAGAGGGTATATGACCGCCTTGGGCTTATATTCCGAAAAACAGTGACCTATACACATTTTACAGTTGTATGTAAAAAAGAGTTGCTCATATTCTTTGAAAAAAGCAGCTCCAGACATGAACATACGGTATCGGGGGATCTCATCCATATTTCCATCAATGCCCTTAAAAACATATCCATAGAAGCTACGGGTACGGGCATGCTTCTTAAATATCAGTTCAATTCGGGGCGGAAGATGCAGCTGTTCTATGAAAATGAGAGGACAGACCAGCTTCTGAAAATCATGTCGTATATAAACGGATTGATACAGAAGTAAAAGGTACGGTAAAATGTAGTGTCAAAAAATTGATTCCGGCTTGACCAATTGCCTCAGATAAAATAAAATCAGAATAATAGGTTTATGACCGGGCCAATCGATTTTAAATTGATGGATACTTTAAAAAGTGGTTGGTTTGAAAGATATTTATAATTTTAAATTTTTAATATGATATAAGAGGTGTGCTATGGGGTATAAAAACGATACGGTAAATGAAGTGTTGAAATTATTTGAGATTGACAGGGACAGCATGATCCGCATTGCAATGTCCTTCAAGCAAACGATGGAAGCAGGGCTTAAAGGGGAGAAAACCTGCCTGAAAATGCTTCCGTCCTTTATTGGAAAGCCCACAGGCAAGGAAAAGGGAATATTTATGACCATGGATATGGGCGGAACAAATCTGAGATGTACCAAGTTTAAAATACAGGACGGAAAATTTGAAAAGCTGGCCGAGATAAAAGAGAAGCTAATTAACAAGGAAAAGGACTATGACCTTACCACATCCGGGACGACCGCAAAGCAGCTGTTCGGCTTTATGGCCGATTGCATGGCCGGCATAATCGAGCCCGGTGAAAGCATGTATCTGGGGAACACCTTCTCATTTCCATGCAGGCAGGAAGGTATAAATGAGGCATATCTGATCTACTGGACAAAGGAAATAACAACCTCGGGAGTGGAGGGCCAGAATATAAACCAATTGCTTGCCGACGCATTGAAGGAGAGAAATATAAACATTGAACCGGTAGCGATTCTAAATGATACGGTAGGGACCCTGCTGGTGGCCATGTATGCCTATCAGGAGGCAGATATAGGCTCCATAATGGGAACGGGACACAATACATGCTATCTTGAAAACAACCATCCTATAAACGGCGGAAAGATGATAGTGAATATGGAATCAGGAAATTACAACGTCGGCCTGCCCGTGACGAAATATGATGAAATAATAGACAAAAACAGCCAGATGCCAGGTGCTCAGCTTCTGGAAAAAATGGTTTCCGGCTACTATATGGGGAGCCTGGTAAAGGAAGTATGCCTTGACCTGTTTAACAGAAAGGCTCTGTTTGAATGCGGCGATGCCGATTCCGGCTCCTTTTTCAACCAGAGCTTCAATGCGCTCATGGTGGAAAATTTCATACTCTACCCGTCCCAAACGTCGGAGAAATACAACTGCACCATTGAGGACGCGGAGATCATAAAAAGTATTTCCGAAGCTGTATTAAACAGAACGGTCAGGCTTGTGGCCACTTCTTTTTTGGGAATTCTGTTTCACCAGGAAAACAATGGGACGAAGGTCACGGACAAACATATCATAGCCATTGACGGAACCATATATGAGAAGATGCCGAATGCCACCAGACTGATGGACGAAGCCTTTGCCGATGCATTGGGGCAGGATGCCGGAAAGGTTGAAATACGCCTGGTAAAAGACGGTTCAGGCCTGGGCGCCGCTATTGCCGCCGCTGTTGCTTCAACTCAAAAATAAATGCAATATATGTGAATTTTCAATAATGTCCGGTCATCACAGACTGGCCTGCACTCAATTGGAAGCACATGGTACACCATATATCAACGGCTTCGCCTGGTATAGTATTTAAATAATCCGTATCTGTGCTTCCAATTATTATAGGCTGTACCCGCAAACCGGTACAGCGGGAATTTTTCACACATACAGCATTTGTTATTTTGCGGTATTCCGCTTTACCGCGCCGCTTTCAGAAGCCGGTTCCGGCTTTTGTATTTCTCGCAGCAGTCGCTGTAATGCTGTATTTTGCAATTAATTTTTTCTAGGTTGTGATTTAGTTCCTCCATTTGCCTCAATACGTCCTTGCGATGCTCAAGAAGCATGTGAAGGCGGCTTTCAAGGGTATCGTCCCCCTCTATGGACCACTGGATGAATTCCTTTATCTGACGTATGGGCATTCCGGTATTTTTCAGGCAGCAAATGAGACCGAGCCTTTCCATGTCACTGTCGGTAAACAGCCTGTTGCCGGATACGTCCCTTTCGACATATGGCAATAGCCCTTCCTTTTCGTAATAACGAAGCGTATACGGAGTAAGGTTCATCTTTTCCGCCGCTTGCTTAATAGTATATTCCATAATGCAACAACTCCTCATAAGACTATGATATAAATTATATATTAGAGCGGACTCTAAGGTCAAGGCTGTAAGCGATCCTTAAAAACTGCGTAAAAAAATGTATTGTTTTACAGTAAGAACTTTTACAGTAAGAACGTTAAGTGAAAATGTAAATTCGTGATATTCTGAAAGGGGATGCGGACGTTTTCTTGGACTTAAATTGCTAATCCTAGGCTACGTCTATATTGCAGTGGGCTCATCCCACCGAGTGACATTTTGATACGTT
>JAEWSZ010000107.1 GCA_023397905.1 Bacillota bacterium
GGTTTCCCCCATTGTGCAATATTCCCCACTGCTGCCTCCCGTAGGAGTCTGGGCCGTGTCTCAGTCCCAATGTGGCCGATCAACCTCTCAGTTCGGCTACCAATCGTCGCCTTGGTGGTCCGTTACACCACCAACTAGCTAATTGGACGCGGGCCCATCTATCACCGGATTGCTCCTTTGACAACAAGGTAATGCTACCTCGCTGTTTTATGCGGTATTAGCACAAGTTTCCCTGTGTTATCCCCCTGTGTTAGGCAGGTTGCCCACGCGTTACTCACCCGTCCGCCGCTATCTTATGTTTAACACTCAATACTCTATTTGCATGTGCTGGTACTTTTTGAAAGATGCGTGTTGCGCATTCTTCAGTAATGATTTGCCCTTATAATTTATCAAAATTTCACCACATTACATGTGTTGTCATTTTGATAAAACGCGTGTTGCGCATTTCATTGTTACTTTGTAACATCGGGAATGACGCAAGACGCTGGCTAATCCCAGCATATCTAGAATACTCAGTGTTAAACATAAGACCGCTCGACTTGCATGTGTTAGGCACGCCGCCAGCGTTCGTCCTGAGCCAGGATCAAACTCTCAAATTAATATTTATATGTTTGCAGATGATCTGCTACATAGTTGACTATTTGATAAGCTTGTTAGCTCATTAAAATTGCTGACTTTTTTTCCAGTTTTGTTTCCAAAACCAGGTTGTAAAGTTCGCAAGTTACTCAAAACGAAATATTTCTATTTCGTGAAAAACAGCGAAGCTGTTTTTCTAAAGAATTTCGATAGCGTTAGCTATTGAAATTCTATGGAATTTTTAAAAGAGTCCTTTACTTACATTTGCATGTATTTGTCACTGTTTACTTTTCAAAGTCCATTTTGAGCTGTTATATACTTCGTATTACTGCGTCAGATTTCCTGTCCTGCGGTACTCGCCTATCACATAGGCTCTGTTCCTCGGCAGTCATCTTCCTTGTACTACTCGTATCTACCATCTCAAATTTTAGAATGATATATGCTTTGCATTGCTGCATTATATCTATCATCCTGAATAACAAATATAATAGAAAAAACTCATCCAAATATACCTGTTATTGCGACACTCAGCAGTGCTGAGCGACTTTTATATATTAGCACACTGTACATTTCATGTCAACACTTTTTGTAGATTTTTGTTTGTCAAAAATTATAACAATCCGGTGTTGTTTAGCATGTTCAGCGACAGCTTTGTTATGATAGCACAGCAATTTGGCTCTTGTCAATATATTATTATAAAATTACTTTTGTTTTATAAATACAATTTATTCCACACATTCTCATTGTGTTACTTGTTTGTTTCCAAGGTTTCGATGTGAGTCCTCAATATTGTGAGATCCCGGTTATACACCGGTTTTAAAGCCCTGTTGTATATAATGCTGGCAGGATGATATAAAGGAAACAGCTTATAGGTATTTCCTTTGATACTGCAGGTAAGGATTTTTCCGTGTACGTCACCTATTAATAAATTAAAATCGTCCGCCACAGATTTTAAAGGTACATTCCCCAATGTAACAATTATATGCGGTTTAAGTATTTCTATTTCTCTATGGAGCCATTGCTGGTTGATCAAAATGTCATTTTTTGACGCCGGACGGTTGATTACTCTCTGTGTCTTCTCATTTAACCTGCCCAGCCTGTATTTGATAGTATTGGTTATGTATATGTCCTCACGGCCGATTCCCAAAGTTTCAATAAATTCATTCAGATTCTTTCCCGCAGCTCCGACAAACGGCTTGCCCTGTTTTACCTCATCTTTTCCCGGCGCTTCTCCCACAATAATAAGAGGACTGGATATACAGCCCTCTCCAAATACTATTTCTTCGCCGCGAAATGCTTGCCCGTATTGGGAATTCAAAGCATCCAACTTTTGTCTGATCTCACTTTTTGACATTGTATCAAACATCCTTCTGACTGTTTATTGTCACGCATATGTTCATAAAGTAAATAGCGGTTGAAACCTTCACCTTCAGGCGGATTCTGCTATCAGGCAATTATATTTGAAGGTTTCAGCGCTTGTTTAAAAAGTTTTTACCTTAAAGGCTTCAGCCGCAAACCCAGGTTATGGGATTTCAGCCGATGGTAATTTACTTTATAATATCGTCCAGTTTCAATTTAACCTCTCTGATATCTCTGAAAAGCGGCGTTTTTTTACTTTGATCTCTCAGCAGAGCCGCCGGATGAAATGTGGGCATCATCCAGAAACCCTTCCGTTCTATCCATTGCCCCCGTATCTGAGTTATTTTGATATCTTTTGAAATAATGTATCTGGCCGCAGTACTTCCAAGGCAAACTATAATTTTAGGTCTTATGAGAGCCACCTGATTTCTGAGATACGGAATGCATTTTTCAGCCTCGTCATCAGTGGGAACCCTGTTATTGGGCGGCCTGCATTTCACCACATTTGCAATATAATAATCGTCGTCCCTGAACATCAATGCTTCCAGTAATACGTCCAGCAGTTTACCCGCCTGTCCCACGAAAGGCAAGCCCTGCAGGTCCTCCTGCTCTCCCGGCCCCTCTCCTACGAATAAAACCGGTGCATTTATATTGCCTCTGCCAATTACAATATTGGTTCTGGTTCTGCCAAGATCACAGGATTGGCAATTTTCACATGTCGAATTAAGCTGGTCCCACCCCAACATAAATTAGCCTCCACAGGCTGCATTTGCAGCCATAATTCATAGTCAAATCAATATCTTAATAAACAAGTTGTATTCCTTTATCCGGCTCTAGTGGTCTGTAATATCTAAAACGTATATTGCCCGGTGAGGAAAGTTTTCTCAGGACTAGGCGGAGGAGGGCGGAATAATCGCTTTATTTCAACTGACGACAACGACGTCCTGGGGAAATTTAACCGCCGGCAATATATGAATTTAGATGTTACAGGTCACTGGCAACAGCGGGCATGCTCCATACATTTATGCTCTGCAATAAGCGTATAGGCCGGCTAAACTGAGCCGGCCCAATTTTTATATCTGATAGCTCCTGCATTGCTGTGCTGCCGTACTTATATCATGCCGCCAGTTTATACCTTCAGCCTGGTTTTGAATCTTTCAACGGCAGCTTCGGTATTTTCCCTGTTTCCGAATGCGGTCAGCCTGAAATATCCCTGTCCGCTTGGGCCGAACCCAACTCCCGGAGTACCTACAATATTTGCTTCGCTCAGAAGTTTGTCAAAAAACACCCATGAATCCAGGCCATTTGGAGTCTGCATCCAGATATACGGTGCGTTAACTCCTCCAAACACTTTTATGCCAATGCTTTCAAGTCCCGATTTTATTATTGAAGCGTTGGTAAGATAATAGGATATGGTTGCCTTTACCTGGCTCTGGCCTTCTGCTGAATAGACAGCCTCCGCGCCGCGCTGTACTATATATGAAACGCCGTTGAATTTGGTTGCCTGCCTTCTGTACCAAAGTCTGTTCAAGCCTATTTCAGTGCCATCGGCGGTATATGCCTTCAGTTCTTTCGGTATGACAACATAAGCGCATCTTGTACCTGTAAAGCCGGCGGTCTTAGAAAAGCTCCTGAATTCAATCGCAACTTCCTTTGCGCCTTCTATTTCATAAATGCTGTGAGGAACATCCTGTTGGGTGATAAATGCTTCATATGCCGAGTCAAACAATATTATGGATTTATTTTTCGCGGCGTAATCCACCCAGACCTTCAACTGGTCTTTTGTCAGCGTTGTACCTGTGGGATTATTGGGCAAGCACAAATATATAATATCCACCCGCTCTTTTGGCAATTCAGGAACAAAACCATTTTCGGACGTACATGGCAAATAGGTGACGTTGGTCCATTTACCGTCAGCATATTCACCTGTCCTTCCGGCCATTACATTGCTGTCAACGTAAACAGGATATACCGGATCGGTAACCGCGATCCTGCTGTTTACTCCAAAGAGCTCCTGAATATTTGCAGTGTCGCTTTTAGCCCCGTCGCTTACAAAGACTTCGTCAACGCCTATTGAAATGCCTCTCTTTTTATAATCGAACTCAATAATTTTATTTATTAAAAAGTCATATCCCTCGTATTCAGGATAACCCTTGAAGGTCTCAACACGTGACATGTCGTCGACCGCCTTGTGCATGGCATCTATACAAGCCATTGGGAGCGGACGGGTTACATCTCCTATTCCAAGCCTGATTACATCAGCAGCTGGATTTTGCTCCTTAAATGCGGCCACTCTTTTGGCTATTTCCGCAAACAGATAGTTTCCTGGTAGTTTTAAGTGATTTTCATTGACAAATGCCATATTCTAAAATCCTCTCCTTTTCAAATACCGCCCCGGCACGCTCGCATGCCGCACTCGTATCTCGTATAAAATGTAAAATTCGTATAATATAAGTATGACAGTTAAATATCTATTTCCCCATCAAATACTTTTACTGCCGGTCCAGTCATATAAACATGATTATCTTTTTCAGACCATTCAATGAAGAGATCCCCGCCCAGAAGTTTTATAGTTGCGGCTCTTTCAGAAACTCCGTTGAGCACAGAGGCCACAAGTACGGCGCTGGCTCCCGTTCCGCAGGCAAGCGTCTCTCCCGCTCCCCGCTCCCATACTCTCATTTTAAGAGTCGTCCTGTCGATTATCTCAACAAACTCCGCATTCACTTTTCTAGGGAACAGGCTGTCAGTCTCCATTTTGGGCCCTATGTCATGTAGCTGGAAATCTGCCACATTATCAATATAGGATATGGCATGAGGATTGCCCATTGATACGGCGGTAACATGAAATATCCTGCCGTCAATTTTTACAGGTTCGGAAATAAATTTTTCCTTGTCTGAATTTACAGGTATATCCCTTGGAGTCAAAATAGGCTCGCCCATATCCACCCTTGCCAGAACAACCTGTCCGTTTTCAACCGTAAGGTCCAGAACTTTTATACCTGCAAGCGTTTCTATTGAGATATTCCGTTTGTCCGTGAGTTTATTGTCATAAACGTACTTTCCAACACATCTTATGGCATTTCCGCACATTTCGGATTCCGAGCCGTCGGAATTGAACATTCTCATACGGAAATCCGCCGTTTCAGAAGGAAGGATCAGAACCAATCCGTCAGAACCTATTCCAAAATGCCTGTCGCTGACTTTTTTAGCCGTTTCAGAGAGGTTATCGATGGATTTCCGAGTACAATCTACATATATATAATCATTTCCCAGACCCTGCATCTTAGTAAATTTCATTTTTCTGCTCCTTTGCTAACTTTTTCATATTATAACATAGCCAGGTATAATACCACAATCGCGACAATATAGTGGTTCTATATAAAACCACTATATAACATTCTTGGCATACTGTCAATAAATCACTGAAAAAATATAACTTAATGAATATTATGCGGAAATTACATTATTAATTGAATTGAAATACATACTATATTATAATTATGATAAAACTTTTCCAATAGTTAATTTTTACCGGAGGACTTTACTTTGAAAGACATTTTTTTCGCTCTGAAAGATGATCTTGTTAAGCTTTTCAAGCATATAATAGATTTTTTATCAAAAATAGAAATGCCGGGATTTGCCACTATGATATTAAGCGTTACCTTCATATTTCTGGTGGCTATATGCATATGGGGATTTATCCGCATCCGGAACGTCAGGAACGGAACATATCTGATTTCCGAATATGACTTGCTCAATACAGAAGAGGATTCCAAGTCTCTTTTCAGACTTACAAGAAAAGATTTTATCATAATGCTGGTTATGACTGTTTTTTATGCCATACCGGCGATATATAACCTTGGAAGTTTCCATGTACCCGAAACCAGCTGGGCTCCGGCCGCAAAGGATGACGGTTTTGTGCTTGACCTTGGTGAAAAGGTGGATGTCTCAAAGGTCATGCTTTACCAGGGCTACAACCATGAGGATTATGACAGCGTAAAATTCAATATCCTGTATCTAACAGGCAACAATGTGTATTTGAGCTCCGAGAGCCTTGACAAGTCCGGATTTTACTCCTGGAAGGTTTCCACCAAGGAATTTAAAAGCAGCAAAATTAAAATAGTGGCGACTGGTCCCGGAGCTGCAATAAATGAAGTGGCCGTTTTTCGTAAGGGCAGCACCGAACCCCTTCAAATCAAGAGCATAACGCCGGTAAATGAAGACATAGACTCTCAGGCTGTTAAAAGTCCCGACGGCAAGCCTTATAAGCTTTCAAATCTGTTGGACGAGCAGGAGCTTGCGGATTTTTATACCCTGTCGGATACGGATACATATTTTGACGAAGTCTTTTATCCGAGAACAGCTCTGGATTTTATATATGAAATCACGCCTTTTGAAAGAACCCACCCGCCTCTGGGCAAATATTTTGTTATGGCAGGGATGCTGGTTTTCGGTGTAAATCCCTTTGGATGGAGAATTGTAGGAACGCTGTTCGGAGTTGCCATGATTCCTCTCATGTATCTCTTCGGGCTGAAAATATTCAAGAACAGATTTTACGCCTTCTGCACCGCTTTTTTGATGATGTTTGACTTCATGCACTTCGTGCAGACCAGAATATCTACTATAGATGTATATGTGACGTTTTTTGTAATTTTAATGTACTATTATATTTATGACTATTTTATCAAAAAATCATATAAGATCGGTTTAAAGCGGTCCCTGCTGCCATTGTTCCTGTGCGGACTGACTATGGGAATAGGTATAGCCACCAAGTGGATCGCCCTGTATGGTTCCGTGGGGCTTATGCTGATATTTATTATTGCCAAGCTCGATGAAATCATCTGTTATATCGCATATAAGAAATCCGGCCTGTCCTCTGAACTTTTCAGCCGGTTCTGGAATAAATACTTTTTTAAAACCATTCTGGCTTGCATACTGTTCTTCTTGATCATCCCGGGAATTATTTACTTTGCCTCCTATACCTCTATAATGCTGGTTCCCGGCAATGGTGTAAAAGAGTTCTTTAATAACCAGGCGCATATGTACAGCTTCCATAATGACCTGAATATCAAGCATTCGTATTCGTCTCCATGGTGGGCATGGCCCATTATGGCCAAACCCATCTGGTTTTACGGGTCAAAAGCCCTTGCGGCGGAAAAGCTCACCTCAAGCATCATCTGTATGGGCAATCCGCTCATATGGTGGTTCACCATACCGGCTCTTATAACAGGGATAGTCTTTGCAATCAGGCGGAAAGACAGATATATGATCGTGCCCATCTTCGGGGCTCTGTTCCAGTATATCCCCTGGATGGTGGTCCGCAGGATGACTTTTATATACCACTATTTTTCAGTTATGCCTTTCTTAATAATCATCATGGTATATCTGATAAAGCTCTTCTCCGAGCTTGGCAAAAGTGCAAGGCGGATCATATATATCTATCTTGTTCTGACCGCACTTTTATTTGTGATGTTTTATCCAATACTCTCCGGAATGGTAATCCCCCGGTGGTATGCAAGCTTTCTCCAGTGGTTCCCGGGCTGGAGCTTTAGATACTGAAAATGCTGAGACAAGCCGGAACTATATAAAGCAGGATTATCACCATACAAAAAACAGTGAGGAAAATCCGGTAAAAAATCCCATGAAGAAATCCGTTATCAAAGATTTTTTTCTTCCTGGTCAGCACCGAGAAAATTACGGCCAGTATTCCTGCGGCTGTAAGTGCCGCTCCGGTATAAAAACCATCCGGAACATATGATAATGTTATCTGATTGATTCCCTTATCCAGCTTTAACCCGATAAAATCTGAATATACCTTATAATACTTTACCTTATGACCGTTGATTTTTACAGTAAATCCCCGGTCATAAGGGATGGATAGGTATACGTATTCGCCCCCGCGCGCATTGTATGTGCCTGTAATTTTTCTGCCGGAAGCCATCATGCCGACAGTATTGGTATTTTCAACGGTGTCCTTCAGAACATCTTCATACAGGCCATAAACACCATATGAATTACAGCTAACATCTTTCAAAAGCTTTATCCTGACCGAGATATTTTGATTTTCAAATGTACCAAGGCACAAAATCCCGTTATTATTTTGATCTGGATACCGGGATCGGATAGTCACACCATTCACAGCCACATCAAAACTGTCGTTAATCGGTTCTTCCAAAGCATTGCTCAATCTGTCAAAGCAATCAAAATAGAGTGTTTGCTTTCCTTTAACAAAAATATTATAATTGATAAAACTTTCCGAAGTGTCTGTTTTCTCAAAAAAGTGTCCTGAATTGCGGCTATATGTGCAGTTAACCAATTCCGAGTATGGGTATTCAACAAATAAATCCCTGTCGGAAGCAAACAGATTTTTGAAGACATATTCCTGCAGGTCTATGCGGCCGGTATCAGGGAGCTCACTTTGTCCGGTCAAATCATTTTTAGATATTATGCCAAGCGGTAAATAAAACCCTGTTTCTTTGATAGAATAACTTCCGTTTGAATAAACTGCGGCTTCCTCCTCACCTGTTTTTGAAATTGTGTATTTATTCGAAAGAAGCGCGTCACTGAATTTTGTACCGCCATAAGCTCCCACTTCCATCCAGTATGAGGAATAGCCCAGCTTTTTCATCGCGAACATATAATCCTTGGAAGTAAGAGAAGTATAATGGCTGAGCGAATTATATCCAAGTCCTCCGAGCAGGTTAACATCGAAAAGCTTATCTTCTGTTTTCACCCTGAAAAAGTTAACAGAATCTGTAACTTTATCGGCAAGATCAATAACCGATTGATATTCTTCAACATTGGTATTATTTTTTGCGGAAACCATATAAACATTTATATTGAAATAACATTCGGCGAGCATAATAATTGATATAAGCATAATAAATGGCTTTTTCCCAATGATCCTTCTTGTGTAAAAAATATAAACTGCCGCATAGCAGACAGCCACGGCGGCAAAGAAAGCAAGAAGCCCATAAAATGAAGCTTTATCGCCCCAAAGCGTTGAAACATAAGCATCCATATTGTTTATATTCTTTTTTAAATAAAAATCCGCAAACCAGGCAAGGCCCAGCGTCATTGCCAGGAGAGCAGCAATTACAGGCGGATGGCTTCGTTGGACATTATTATTATCCTTTCCACTGGAAAGGATTGCTGCAGTTGCGGTCAATCCGATAAAAACAGTAATAAATCCGTATCTTACGGGAAATGACATATAACTTCCCGTATGCCACATTTTATTTATAGGTTCAATAAATACGGGAACAAGCATAAATAGGAAAAGAATAACAAAGAAGAAGGTTTCATTATTTTTTATGCGTCTTTTGATAACTGCGGCAAAAATTACGACAAAAATAAATGCGGTACATAAAAGCAGGGGAATCGTTGTGTAAGTCTCTGTAAAAAATTTACTTGAAAGCAGCCCGGCAACAATGTCTGTATTTCTTCCCGAGGAAAAATACTGCAGCAGGGAAGGCGTCCACACTATTCCTGAAAGCAGTGCGGCCACACAAGAACCTGAACAAAACTTCCGGATAACAATTTTTCTGTCCTCGGTACGGAAAATCAGGATGTACAATCCGAAAAACAGGATAGTAAATATAATTGCCATGTAACTGATATAATAATTCACTATTACCATTGTGGCCATAACAATTATATATGGCACAATTTTCTTTTCCAAAATGAGTTTATTAAAGGAAATAAGCAGCAATGGAAAAAGATACATCATGTCAAGCCAAATATTATTCTGATAAAAAAGCATGCCATATCCGCAGAGCGCATACATAATACTTAGAATTACATTAAACGCAGGCATTAATGAATTATGACAGCGTTTGAAATAGATGCTGGCTGTGAAAGCACAAGCCATAAGCTTTAAAACAACAAGTATATTCATAAACAGAAGTACATTTTCTTTTTTTACAAAAGCTACCAGGAAAGAAAAAGGACTTGATATAAAGAAGAAAAAAACGCCCCAAAAG
Source organism: Bacillota bacterium (assembly GCA_023397905.1). Taxonomy (GTDB): domain Bacteria; phylum Bacillota; class Clostridia; order Acetivibrionales; family DSM-1351; genus Ruminiclostridium. The sequence goes on from JAEWSZ010000107.1 coordinate 9,918, forward strand.
TTCATCCCTCCTGCATTGCTTAAACTGTAAAGCATACTGCTCTTTCCATCCAGGATGTCTTTAAAGTCCAGAAGAAGCGGAACAACCTGTTGGTTCATATCGCACCACGAAATTGTGAAATTGCCAAAAGGATAAAGTTGTCCAATTTTGAATATAATGCACAGAATCAACATCACTGATAGGGGAGGTATTAAACAAAAACATTTTTGCATTCGGAAATTTATTTTCATGTTAATCCTTTGATTGTCAATACGTGGGAATATTTGCGGTACTTTCCGTGTCAATCCGTTCCAATTCTAGCATATTTATATCTAAGCGTCAATTGCTCCCAATCCCCATATTTATAGCATGTATGTAAAAAGATTATCATAAAATCTGTTTATGTTGTATGATATGAATTTTGCGGGAGTTTAGGCTTTATCAAAACAAAAATAAAAGCCCTGCGCACAGCGTAATCGCGAATGCACAAGGCTTTGTGGTGGAGGGAGATGGATTCGAACCATCGAAGTCATTGACAACAGATTTACAGTCTGCCCCCTTTGGCCACTCGGGAACCCCTCCATATGGAGCTGGCGGACGGAATTGAACCCCCGACCTGCTGATTACAAGTCAGCTGCTCTACCTGCTGAGCTACACCAGCATATTTTAATGATACACAATTTGAAAATGGCGACCCGGAACGGGCTCGAACCGTCGACCTCCAGCGTGACAGGCTGGCATTCTAACCAACTGAACTACCGGGCCATTTTAAAATTATGTGTAACGAAAGGCTGCCGTATTTTCCGGAGAAAACACAAGTGCCTATGGTGACCAGTAAGGCCATCGCTTCATTAAATAAGAGTATCTGCATAATAACAAATATCTTTGGTGACCCATAGGGGACTCGCCGCATGCCCTGCATGCTGATGACGTCGCCCACCGCTCGCTGTGCTTACGGTGCCGGGCTCCTACGCTCACTGCAAAATGACCGTTCAGGTCATTTTTGCCACGTTCGCGCCCTCCCGGGTTCGATTCCCCTACTATCATCGCTTCATTAAATAAGAGTATTTACATAATGCAAACATCCATGGTGACCCATAGGGGACTCGAACCCCTGTTATCGCCGTGAAAGGGCGGTGTCTTAACCACTTGACCAATGGGCCATATCCAAACGCCTGGCGGCTCTCTCGCCGACCGACAAAGTATATTTTAACGGGCAACCTGCAAAAAGTCAAGCAATTTTTTTCTTTTTTTAAAGTATTATTTCCCCGTTCACCGTCAACTTATGTGCAGCCTGTAAAGACATTCTCCTCCAGCCTCATCCATGCTCCAAAATCCGCCTGCCCGGGTCCTCATTAACCAGAAACGTAAAACAAAATTTTCCCGGGATTTCTAATTAATATTGACCGGGATATTTATCCGTGATAAAATATGAATGAATTTAAAAATATTCATTCATATTTTGATATAAACATAAATATAAATGTTTTATACGGGAATGAATGCTTTATTGAAATGCACAGGATAAAACAAGCTATAAGCAATCAATATTCATATTTCATATCAGGGAGGTAACCGGTTTGACAGACAAAAAAGCGGAGATAATGAATTGCGCGAGGCAGCTGTTCAGCTCCAAAGGGTTTAAAGACACAAATGTCGCTGAAATAACAAAGATGGCAGGTATGGCCACAGGTACGTTCTATAATTATTATCCTTCAAAAGACAAACTGTTTATGGAAATTTATATGGAAGAAAATATAAAACTGAAAAAGGGCATCATGGAGTCCATAAACCTGGATGCCAGCCCCCTAGACGTCATGAAGGAAGTGATGTTTCTGAATCTGCAGGGCATGCTCGCAAACCCCATATTAAAAGAATGGTATAACAAAGAGGTTTTTAACAAAATAGAGCAGAGCTTCCGTGAAGAAAACGGCCTGGAAAATGTGGATTTTCTTTATGACAATTTTATAGAAACGGTGAAAAAGTGGCAGCTGGAAGGAAAAATGCGGAGCGACATTGACGCAGGGATGATAATGGCTATCTTCTCCTCCCTGGTCAATATTGAAACTCACAAGGAAGAGATCGGACTCAGATATTTTCCCCAGATACTGGATTACCTGGCCGAATTCACCATGAAAGGCCTGATGGATTGCTCCGGTCAAAAATGATTGCCGTTTTCAGGAGGCTGAATGAATTTGAATAAGACAATGTTTGCCCGCTCCGACATTTACGGAATGGGTACGGTAATAAGCAATACAGTTTCAGGCAAACAGGCTGCAAGAGCGCTTAAAGCGGCTGAAGCGGAAATCGTGAAGCTGGAGAGCCAGCTAAGCCGCTTCATAGCCGGCAGTGAAATAAGCAGGATAAACAATTCGGCCGGAACCTGTTATGAAAGGGTCAGCCTTAAAACCTGTCGGCTCCTGTCACGGGCAGTGGATTTTTCCAGACTCTGCCCCGGCTGTTTTGATATTACCGTGGGTCCCTTAACCAGCTTGTGGAGAAAATCCATGGACACGTCCATGCCTCCCGACAAATCAAAAATACTGGAGCTCCTCCCTCTTGTAGATTATACCTGTCTTGCGCTGGAGCACGACACCGGGATGGTTTGCCTAAAAAATGCAGGCCAGTCCATTGATCTGGGCGGAATAGGGAAAGGCTTTGCCGCCGATTTGATTTTAGAGGTGTTTAAAAAATACGGAATCTCGTCGGCTATGACCAACTTCGGAGGAAATGTGGCCGTCATGGGAACAAAACCCGACGGAGCGCCCTGGAATATAGGCATCTGTCACCCGAGAAGGGATGACTGTTTAATCGGTACGGTTTCTGTCGCCCATAAGTCTGTGGTCACTTCAGGAGATTACCAGAAGTATTTTATTGACCGCAGGGGCAAAAGACACCACCACATCCTGAACCCGCTTACGGGATATCCCGCAGAATCCGGATTAATAAGCACGACCATAGTCGCAGACAGCTCCGCCGACGCCGACGCTTTATCCACCATAATGTTTATAGCAGGAACTGCCGGAGGGCTCAGGCTCCTGAAATTATTCCCAGGAACCGAAGCCGTACTTGTGGATACAGACTTGAAGGTTTGTGCCACCAGCGGGCTTAAAGGCCATTTCCGGGCTTGTGAAGGCATAGAAGTGGATTTTCTGGCAAGTGAGGACTGAATGAAAGGAGATATCACAATGAAAACAGATAACAAATCAAAGACCACAGGAAAGGAGAAACGCAAAATGTCAGGATGGATTATAGCTCTGATAATTATTGCCGTTTTAGGTATAGCCGCAAGGATAGGCTGGTCGTTTCTGGCCAAAGAGCACGAAGAAGCCGGGAATCTCCCCCTGAATGCAGTAGATTTCGGCAGGCTGGCCGACGGCGTATATGTTGGGGAATATGAAGGCGGAATGTATAAATGGAGGGCCAATAAAGTACAGGTTACGGTCACATCGGGCAAGGTTGCCCATATTAAACTACTGGACTCTTCAGATCCCGGCAAGGACAATACACAGCAAAATATGCTCTATGACAGGGTAATCAACGAACAGTCGCTTCAGGTGGATGCAATCAGCGGAGCGACGCTTACCTCCAAGGCCTATCTGCAGGCGGTGGAAAATGCGCTGAAGCAAGCGCAGAAATAATCGGTTATGTATTCATATGTTTGACTAGGAGGTTTTATATGAATAGTGTAGTGATCTCATACTCATGGACCGGAAATAACCGGGCTCTGGCCGATAGTGTGGCCAAAGAGCTGGCATTGGAGCATATCCGGGTTACGGAAGCTAAAACCCGTACAATGGGTTCTATTTTCCAGGATCTTATTTTTAATAAAACACCCGGGGTCGGTCCTGTGCCCGAAAGTCTTGAAAATTACCGGCTGCTGCTGCTTTTTGGCCCCGTTTGGGCAGGCAGGGCTGCAACTCCACTTCGTACATACTTTAAACGAATCAAAAACAGCCCGTGCAATTACGCTTATATCTCCATAAGCGGCGGAGCAGACAATTCAAATCCCAAACTGGCTGATGATCTGAAGAAACGGACCGGAAAAGAGCCTGCTGCATTGATAGACCTGCATATCGCGGATCTGCTGCCTCCCGGAGCAAAACCGACACGCAAGGATACCTCGGCTTACAAGCTGAATAACAGCGATATTGAAAAATTGACTGTCCAAATTAAGAAAGCGATAAAAGAACTGGCTCCCACAGAGTCATGAACTTCATGTGAAAATGGTGAGCCTTATAAAAAAAAACTACGGACACCCTGATTAAGAGTCAGAGTGTCCGTTTTACCGTGTTTAACAGTATTTCAATACGTTATGGATTTGCAGAAAGTCCGGTTTCAATATTTGTTGCAGAAAACTCATACCAAGCCGGATCTTTCTTTCCTGATTGTTCAGCCGCGTAAGAATCAAAGGATTCCTTCTCAACCGGTTTATCCTTAATGAAGTATGATATGGTTAAGTCATCAGTGCCCTGACTTGACTCACTGTACGCTAATTTATCAATTTTAAAGGCATTTGCCTCAAATCTCAATTTTCCCCATCCACTATCTGCCGCGCCGCTTGAAAAACCAAATGTTCCATCCGCTTTTAAGCCTTCTAATCCCCTGTAGACAATGAAGTATCCATAAACTGCCTCATTCATGTAATGCAAAATCTCATAAAACTGCGGCTCATTACCCACCGACAATTCAAGAACAACTTCAGGCGCTTTGTCCCCGTCCATGTCCAGTACCGTAAAGTGTGTTACCTTGAAGGTAGTTTCATAAATCTTCTTGTTAGTTAAAAAATCATCCAAATATAATTTTTTCTTGTTATCCGTACTAAAAAATTCAGCCTTATTCTGCATTACTGCTTTATATGCTTCCAAGACCAAATTGGAATTTTTAGATGAAATCTGTGTATTTGTATTTTCACTTTTGCCGTCTGAAGAAGCAGAAGAAGGACTTTGGGGAACACTGGCGTCAGAATTTTTGCTGCTGTCCGTACTGCTGCTATCGCTTGTATTATCGCTCGTACTGCTACTGCCTGCGCTGCTGCTTGTACTGCTGTTGCCGCTTATGGTAGTGTTACTGCTTATGCCGCTATTTAAATCCGAAGCGTTCTTACCGCCCGAACACCCGGTAATTGAAACACCTAGCAGAAATATAAGAAGTACACTTATAACTTTGGCTTTCATCCAAATCACCCCTATTAAAAATCAACTTATTTCCCTTTGATTTGCTTTTTGCACTTTTACGCATATTATACTACAAATACTGCCATTAAATATTACAATATTGTTTATTATAATTGAAGTTTTAAAGTTTTAATACCCCGTCCCGTGAGGCGCTTTGTGTCTTTTGCATAACAAAAAGGCACCTGCGTTCTCCGCAGAGATACAAATAGGGGCCCCCGCAAGTCGTGGACTTGTGGAATAGGGGGAAAATGGAGTGATGCAAAAAAACATTGGTCAGGTTTAGCCCCGCCGGGAGGCCAGAGGGGCATACTCGGTCTATTCGTAGGGGGCGTTCCCTCTTACGACGGATGCAAGCATCCTGTCACCCCCTTTGGAAGAACCGCTATCGCAGCACATCCTCACGGGTCTTTAGTCCCAGCCGTGGGGTGCTTCGCGTCTTTTGCATAACAAAAGGCACCTGCGTTTTCCGCAAAGATACAAAAAGTGGCCCCCGCAAGTCGTGGACTTGTGGAATAGGGGGAAAATGGAGTGGTGCAAAAAAACATTGGTCAGGTTTAGCCCCGCCGGAGGCCAGAGGGGCATACGGGGGGACCGGAGCGTTCATATTAGGAAACCAAACTGCCTTTTAAAATGCGGTTCATCTAAACCGCGTTTGAATGAGTATTAACTTCAATGTATTCCGCAACTCGGCGGTACTCATTGGCAAATTTCAGCTTGACGCTGATATTGCCATTTTCATATACTTTGATTGTGTCAATAAGCTCAATCAAAATATCCCTTGTCAGTTTGTCAATATTTTCATACTTCCTGAAAGTTGCTAAAAATGGGTTTTCCGTATCAATCCCATTTTCAAGCTCTGCCTTTTCTTCTTGTAGGCTGCTTATAATCTCGCTAATAGCTTCTATTTGCCGCTCATAATTTTCTTTCATCTGGCGGTAATCTTTATGGGTAATTTCGCCGTCTTTCCAATCCTGATAAATACTTTGCTTGTAGTGCGAAATCTTGGAAAGCTCTTTTTCTTTTGTCGTTATCAATTCATTCAGGCGGATAGACTGGCTTTTTTGTAGCGGAGCAGTGTTTATACGTGAAACCATCCCAGAAAAGGATACCGCGATATAAACCTGTTGCTGGATTACATATAATACAGCCTGTTCTAAATAGTTGTGTTTAATCGTATGTTTGGTGCAGGCTGTTTTTGACTGGTCTTTATAGGTTCGGCAATGATAATATACATTTCCACTTACCTTGCTTCGTGACATAGCTTTGCCGCAATCCGCACAACGTAAGAAACCGCTGAACAGATACAGATTTTTTTGTTCGGGTGCAGTACGAGTATCTTTTTTCAAAAGTTCCTGTACTTTGGCAAAGTCCGTACTGCTGATAATACTTTCATGGGTTTTTTCTTTAACCTTCCATTCGTTTTCGGGAACTGTTTCCTGCACATGAATTTTATAGCTCTTGATACGATAGCGGCCTTGTACCATATTTCCGATATACATTTGATTTTTTAGAATGTAATTTACCGTTTTTGCACTCCATAAAGGATTCTGCCCCCCAGCGTTTGGATTTTTGTATTTCATGCCCTTGCTTTTCTTGTAAGCTGACGGACATAAAATACCGCTATCATTGAGTTTGTTTACAATCGCATTTTTGCTCATACCTTCTAAAAACCAAGCAAAAATGAGTTTTACATTTTCTGCAGCTTCCTCATCTATGATAAGGATGTTATTATCTTCGGGGTCTTTTAAAAAACCATAAGCCGCACAGGAACCGATATGCAAGTCATTTTCCCGTTTCATATCGAAAGTTCTTCTGACGCTTTCCGAAGTACCCCTTGCATGTTCCTCGTTCAAAACGCCTTGAACCGGAACAGCTATATTTTGTGCGTTTTGCGGGTCTTTGTAAGTATCAATAGATTGTTGGTAAAGAGAGATAAACCGCACATCATTTCTTGGAAACCAATCTCCAAGATAGTAGCTCTGATCGCCGTTGTTGCGGAAACTTCGGGCAAGGTTCTTAACGATTACACAATTGATTTTACCCTTTTGAATATCTGCTAATAGCCTTTGGAAGTTTTCGCGTTCTTCGTCCGTTGTGCCGCTCACACCATCGTCAACATATTCGCCTACAAAAACGTATTCGTCGCCGTCGTCCTGCTGTTCAAGGAAGTCCGTCAAAATCAGCCTTTGGTTGGAAATGCTTTCTGATTCGTCTTTTCCACGCTTATCATCACGCGAAAGACGAATATAAAATGCTACGTACCATACCTTGATTTTTGTTGTTGCTTTGGTAATGCTCTGCCTGTTGGCTACCCGCGCCATGTGTCCTCCTTCCTATCACATTACACCTATATTATACCATTTTGGCGTAATGCGAACAATGTTGTCGAAGGGCACAAAGCCGTATTATAAGCCGCTTTTCTTGCGTATCATGAAGTTTGTGAGAACCTCTTGAATAGGTGGCGCAGTATCGTCAAATTCAAGTTTTACTCCGATTTCACCACAAC
>JAEWSZ010000161.1 GCA_023397905.1 Bacillota bacterium
TATGCTCATGGGTCTCGTCTCCGTAATGGGCGTCACATGCCGCCTGTATCTGAGCCGCCGCCAGCTTCCCGTCGCGGGCCGGCAATGCCAGCACCTTGTGTCCCGCCGCTTCTATGGCTCCGCTCTCATGTGTGTTGATATGTCCCGTATGGGCTGAAATAACGCCCTGGTGGGGCCTCAGCGCCGCACTTATGACCGTCAGGTTGGTCTGGGTCCCGCCCACCAGGAAATGCACGTCAACATCCTGCCGGCCGCATTTTTCCCGGATAAGCCCGGCGGCCCTCACACAATGCGGATCCATTCCATAACCCGCAGTCTGCTCCATATTTGTCTGAATCAATTTTTCAAGTACTTTTGGATGCGCTCCTTCGCTGTAATCGCAATTAAACCGTATCATAAGTTTCACTTTCCCCACTGTTCCATAAGCTCGTCAAATATCCCGGCGCAGGCGATAGAATCCTTGTGCGGGATAATATCGCTTTCTGTTTTTTTATTGAGATACAGGTCCCTGAAGTGTTCTATCTGGAAAATAAAGCCGTCTTCAAAGTCCTGTTCAAAGCGCTCGACCAGCTTATTTTCATTGTCATATAATTCACATCTCTTTGAGCCCAGAAAACTGTATACCACTATATTGCCTTTAGTTCCGTATATACGGGCATCCTGGCTTGCGACGGCGGATACTCCGCAGTTGAGTGAAGCCAGGGCTCCGCTTTCAAATTTCATATTCATGGCCACATATTCATCCACTCCAGTGGAGCAAAACTTTGCCAGGCCATTTACAGCCGTGGGGTTTTCCCCCAGAATACCCGTAGCAAATTCAATTGGGTACACTCCGGCGTCATAAAGACTGCCTCCGGCTACCTCAGGATCATACAGCCTGTGCTTCGGGTCAAAGGGTATATTAAAGCAAAAGGAAGCGTTCACAAGCCTTACTTCGCCTACCTTACCTGTCTTCACCCACTCCCTGGCCTTTTTGAAGGCGGGAATAAACCTGCTCCACATGGCTTCCATCAGAAGAACATTCTTACTTTTTGAAAGGGCGGCCAGCTCCTCCGCATCTTTTTTATGGAGTACGAAGGGCTTTTCACATATAACGCCTTTTCCTTTATTGAGACACTCCTTAACAATTTCATAGTGAAAATTGTGCGTAAGCGCCACATAAACCACGTCTACTCCGCTGTCACCTATGAGCTCGCTGTAGCTGTCATAGGCTTTTTTAGCGCCATACTTCTGGGCGAAAGCCGCTGACCTTCTCATTTCACGGGATGCCACCGCCGTCAGTTCCACATTCTCCGCAGTGTTTAAAACCCTTGCAAACCTTTGTGCAATACCGCCTAAACCAATTATTCCAAATCTTACTGTCATTATGTAACCCTCCCTTTAAAATATATTGAATCATTAAATCCTTTATTGTAACTCAACCTAATTTTACTTCATCCCGGCACATTGTCAAAACAAATTTTATAAAGACGGGATGATATTGTAAATAATATCATACAGCGCATCGCTGTCGTTATTTACGGTAAGCCTGCCGGCCGAGTGCTTCACAGCTTCCGTCGCATTGTCTACTGCAATTCCCAGGTGGGCAAACTCAATCATTTCAATGTCATTGTCATAATCGCCCACCGCTATAACGAACTTATCCCTGAAATGGGGCAGATGCATGAGACTTTTGATTGCCGTTCCTTTGGAGACTTCCTTCTTTAATATTTCCAGATAAAATTCATTTGTAAATACGCTTTCAATTTTTTCACCCAGCCCGAAATCTTTTATAAAGCCCTTCGCTTTCATCAGATTTGCATGGGAATCATAAAACAGGACCTTGAACCAGTCGGTTTTTATAACTTCCTCCAGCACAGAACGTTCAAAAACCTGCTTTTCATACTGTACGAAAGGATCCTCATTTGCCTCCGGGGTTATCATATACATGGTCTCTGGCGTAAATATTTCCACCGCCATCTTTGAAAAGGTCTTCATACAAAATATAATATAATCCTTTAGCAATTCCTTTTCAAGAAATTCCGGCTGAAGTATTTTTTCATGCCTGAAATCATATACGGCAGCTCCGTTGTAGAGTATGTTCGGACCATTCAGCACCAGATTTTTTATGTAGGGCCTGACGTTTTGTATGGATCTGCCCGTCGCTATTGCAAATCTTCCGCCCTGTTCTGTGAAATACTCAATGGCCTTGAGATTTTCCGGGGAGACCACTCCCTTTGAATTGATCAATGTGCCGTCAAGATCACTGATTACCAGATATTTATCGTAGTTGTACATTACAAGACCTCATTATAATATTCTTTCAGCTGTTGGAACTCTGTATTATTATAGCATAGATTTTGCAAATAAAAACCTGAGCCGCAAAGGTTCAGGTCAATTTTATACTATTTTATGAAAGCCGGCATTGCAATAACTACGGCAGCTGGTTTTTATACTGCTGGTTGGATATTTTGTCGGTCTCTTCGACTATTCCCTGGTTATCCAGCTCATTGGTATAGTATTCCTCAAAATCGGCATAGCCGCCCAGATCCTGGGGCGTATCGGCCGAACCGTATTTCATGAGATCATTCAACTGGTCCATGCCTTCGAATTCGTCATCCTCCTGTTTGTTCAGATATTTTCTCCCGAAGGGGGCCTGAAATATCTCATCGTATTGCTGATCCGGAGTATTTATTTCCGTTGCCTCCTTTTCATGTTCACATTGGAGGCACAGCCTGGCCTCCGGCTTTGCTTCAAGTCTGTCCTGGGATATTTCCTCTCCGCAGTTTTCACATTTCCCGTAAGTCCCATTTTCAAATTTTGTCAAAGCGCGCTGTATATCATTGAGCTTTGCCTGCTCATGAACCTTCAGCGCCATGTTCATCTCCAGCGAATACAGCTCGCTTCCCATATCGGCAGGGTGATTGTCATAGTGGGACAGCTCGCTGGGATTGTGTTCGCTCATATCAGCCTCGTCATTTTCGTGCATCTGTTTTACCGCGCTGCTTATGTGTTTTTCCTGATCCTTCAGCTTTTCTTTCAGTTGCATCTTCTTGTTGTTATCCAGCATTGTTAACCTCCTGTTATAAGGTTCCCGCCCAAGGTTTTTATACCATATTCTTTTTCATCTCACATTGCGCATACTGCTCTGCACTATCTTTACAATATCGCTGATGAACTTTCCTATATACGGCAGATTGATTTTGACTATTATATTCAGAATATATATGGCAATGGCGCCCAATATCGTAAAGCCTATAGCTATACCAAAGCCTCTTGCCAGACCGCTAATGAAATTGGCCCATAACATCTTCCTGGGATGCTCAAGAAAATAAACATAATCGACAAATTTGAGCTTTTCCATCTTCAGCGACATCTCGTCGATCTTTTTATTCAGCTGGATGATAAGCTGGTTGTTGTTCGGCATCTGTTGTACGGACTCCTTTCATAAATTCGGTCATAACATTATGTTTAATTAGTTTTGCGTTATTTATACTAATAGAACTTTAAATTTTTAATTATACGGTAAAAAAAATACAGCGACTGATTTCATTGATTATCAGTCACTGTACTTTTTATCAAATTAAATATTTATTTGGCCAGGTCATTTAAAACTTTTTTTATCAATCCCTCATCGTCGACGGCACACTGAAATACTTCCCCTATTTTTCTCGGAAGCACAAATTTCAGCTTGCTGTCCTTTACCTTCTTGTCATAGAACATATGCTCATAGACCGCTTCCACATCCATACCCGGCAGTGAAACCGGAAGCTCAAGCTTCAGTAATATGGCTTTTGCCTCTTCCACCACCGTTTCGGACAAAATATCCATGTAGAAGGCCAGTCTGAAGGCTCCTGCTATCCCTATGGAAACACATTCTCCGTGCAGCAGTTTAAAATTCTGTACCGTTTCCACCGCATGACCGATGGTATGGCCGAAATTCAGTATTGCCCTCAGATCGTCTTCCTTTTCATCCTGTTCAACAACCTGACCTTTTATGGAGCAGTTCTTTTTTGCCAGGAACTGCAGTGCATTTTCATCAAAGCTGAAAATCTTTTTTGCGTTATAGTTTAAATATTCGCAAAACTCTTCATCCATGATCAGGCCATGCTTTGCAACCTCTGCCAGACCTGCGGAAATCTCACGCTTTGGCAGGGTTTTAATGGTGTTTACATTTATAAAGACCAGTTTGGGCTGATAAAAAGCGCCCACGGCGTTCTTGTGTCCGTCAAAATCAACTCCCGTCTTGCCTCCCACACTGCTGTCGGCCTGGGCCAAAAGCGTTGTGGGGATCTGAATGAAGTTTATGCCCCGCATATATGTGGCCGCGGCAAAGCCGCAGATGTCACCTACCACGCCGCCTCCCAGGGCAAACAAGGTGCTGGTTCTGTCCAGCTTGTATTCCACAAGCTTTTTGTATATTTCATATACGGCTTCCAGCGTCTTATTATGTTCACCTGGCTCAAGGACATGCTTATACACTTCAAAGCCGCTGTCCTGAAGCTCCTTCATACATTCTTCAGAATAGTGGGCGTCGACATTGCGGTCTGTTATAAGTACCGCCTTTTTTCCGGTCCTCAGGGACTGCATTGCCTTTCCCAGTCCTTCAAAGCTTGTTGTAATATATATCGGATAGCTTCTGTCCTTTAAATTTATCGTGTGCTTGATCATAGTGTTCTCCCTGTTTTATACCTATCCCGTCCAAACCTGTCCTTGCAGGTTTGGTATATGCGAAGAGCTGCATGTATGCATTCATGCAAGCCTCACACTTAGATAACATCCGCACATCTCTTGCAAAGTGTAGGATGCTTTTCATCCTTGCCCACGTATTCGCTGTACATCCAGCATCTTTCGCACTTTTCGCCTGCAGCCTGTTCTACCGCAACTTTTATACCCGGCAGTTCCTCGCCCTTTTGAGCCTCGGCCGGCGCATCCTTTAATGCTTTGACTTCCGCATCGGAGACAATGAATATTGTAACAAGCTGGTCCTCTATGCTCTTTACGAACTCCAGGTCCTTGCCGTCCGCAAAAATTGTCACTTTTGCATTCAGGGAATGGCCTATGGTCTTATTTGTCCTTGCAACCTCCAGGGCCTTTGAAACATCCGAACGGAGGGCAAGTATTCTGTCCCACTTCTCAGCCAGGGCATTGTCAATATACTTTTCATTTACTTCAGGCCAGCTGTTGAGCTGAACGCTTTGGGTATCATCCGAAGCCCTGTGAGGCATGAACTGCCATATCTCCTCAGTCGTAAATGCCAGCACCGGCGTGAGCATCCTGACCAGCGCCTGCAGTATTTCATACATCACCGTCTGAGCCGCTCTTCTCTCCTTTGAATCAGGCTTTGAAGTATAGAGCCGGTCCTTTATTATATCAAGGTAGAAATTGCTCATGTCCACAACACAGAAATTGTGTATTGCGTGGAACATCAGATGGAATTCATATGTGCCGTAAGCCTCATTTACCTTTTTTATAAGGTTGGTGAGCTTGTAGAGCGCCCACCTGTCAAGCTCGCCCATTTCACCGTAGTCAACGCTGTCGGTATCCGGGTTGAAGCCGTTTATATTCCCCAGAATATATCTGGCCGTATTTCTTATCTTCCTGTAAACCTCGGACAACTGCTTCAATAAATCCTTGGATATCTTGATATCCGTGGTGTAGTCGGAGGAAGCAACCCAGAGCCTCAGAATATCGGCGCCGTATTCTTTTATAACATCGGCGGGGTCAATTCCGTTCCCCAGCGATTTGGACATCTTTCTCTTTTCTTCATCTATAACATAGCCGTGTGTCAGAACCTTCTTGTAAGGCGCCTTTCCTCTTGTTGCCACAGAGGTCAGCAATGAAGACTGGAACCATCCGCGGTGCTGATCGCTGCCTTCCAGGTACAGGTCCGCCGGCCAGTGCAGATCTTTATTTGTTTCAAGAACCGCCGCATGGCTGGAGCCGCTGTCGAACCACACGTCCATTATATCGGTTTCCTTTGTGAATTCGTGGTGTCCGCATGAGCATTTGGTACCCTCAGGCAATATTTCGGAAGCCTCCATTGCGTACCAGCTGTTTGAGCCCTTCTTTCTGAACAGGTCCGAAACGGCCTTTATGCTTGCGTCTGTAATCAGTTCCTTTCCGCAGTCCTTGCAATAGAATATTGGAATTGGAACGCCCCAGATCCTCTGTCTGGAAATACACCAGTCGCCCCTGTCCCTGACCATGCTTGTTATTCTTTCCTGGCCCCATTCGGGAATCCACTTGACTGTCTTTATGGCCTCCAGCGCTTCATCTCTGAAACTGTCGATGGAAGCAAACCACTGTTCCGTTGCACGGAAAATGATGGGCTCCTTGCATCTCCAGCAATGGGGGTACTGGTGGGCTATTTTTTCCGATGCCAGCAGCCTTCCGTCCTGAGTCAGCCTTTCTATTATCAACGGGTTTGACTTGTTATAATACAATCCTGCAAATGGGCCTGCCTCTTTTGTCAGATATCCCTTGCTGTCTACCGGAACAATTGTGGGTATCTTGTATTTCTGGCAGACAATAAAGTCCTCCGCTCCGTGTCCGGGAGCAGTATGAACACATCCCGTGCCCGCTTCCAGCGTTACATGGTCGCCGAGTATAACCACCGAATCCCTGTCCAGGAACGGATGCCGGCACAGGATACCTTCGAGCTGTTTGCCCTGGTATTTTGCAACGGCCTCATACGCTGTTATGCCCGCCGCCTTCATTGTGTTCTCAACCAGTTCCGTTGCCAGAACATAGTATTCACCGTTTGCCTTAACCACGGAATATTCAAAATTTTCATTCAGACAGATTGCCAGGTTGGCAGGCAGAGTCCAGGTGGTTGTGGTCCATATTACAAAATTGACCTTATCCTTATCCGCCACGCCGTTGAATATACCCTTATCGTCCCTTACCTGGAACTTGACATAGATTGACACAGTGGTGTCGTCGGCATATTCAATTTCAGCCTCTGCCAGCGCGGTCTCACAGTCCGGACACCAGTATACGGGCTTTAAGCCCTTGTATATATGGCCCTTCTTTGCCATTTCTCCGAATACCTCTATCTGTATGGCCTCAAATTCCGGCTTCAGCGTTATATATGGATTTTCCCAATCCCCTCTTACGCCAAGGCGTTTGAAGGCGCTTCTCTGTATATCAAGATACTTCATCGCAAAGCCCTCGCAGGCTTCTCTGAACACTACCGGGCCAACTTCATGCCTGTTGAGACCAAGCTCCTTTATAGCCCTTTGCTCTATGGGAAGGCCATGGGTATCCCAACCAGGAACATATGGAGTATAATGGCCTGTCATGCTGTAGTATTTTACGATCATATCCTTTAAAATCTTATTTAAGGATGTGCCCAGGTGTATTCCTCCGTTGGCATACGGAGGGCCGTCGTGCAGTATAAAGCTGGGCTTGCCCTTTGTTTTTTCCAACTGCTTGTGGTAAATGTCCATTTCTTCCCACTTTTGAAGGAATTCAGGCTCTCTCTGAGGGAGATTGGCTCTCATTGGGAAATCTGTCTGAGGCAGATTCAAAGTTTTTCCATAATCTTCTGACATTTTTATCTCCTTCCGCATGGCTGATTCAAATTCAGATCCACGCCAATTACTTTTTTATTTAAATACTATCCGTATTTTCAGGTCCGCCCATAAATAAAGCCCCGTTCCCGGGTCAATTTTACTGACTCTCAAGGGACGAAGCTGTTTCGCGGTACCACCCAATTTATTTTGCCACATGTTAATTTTTTAATTCCGCTGCACCACAACGATATAGAAGTTATGAAAATTCATATGCGTTTCGCGCAAAAATCCTCTTTCACACCAATATCATTGAAATTAATCGTGACAATAATCACTTCATTTTATAACGGCTCGTCACCGGCTCACCCTAATTTAAGGACCTGTACTGTTTGATCCCGTATTTCAGGCTGCAACTCATGGATGATTTTCAAAAGCTTG
>JAEWSZ010000193.1 GCA_023397905.1 Bacillota bacterium
ACAATGTATATTCTCCGGTTGATTTCAGGTACTCATCCATATTTACATTGACATAATTTATAAGCTTAAGGTTGGAATCCACAAACTGTTTTTCTATGGCGCCGGTTGAATTGTAATAAGAAAATACGGACACCAGCACCACAGGTATAAGAGTTGAAAAGGCCAGCAGTGCTATAATTCTGTTTCTGATCTTTCCTCTGAACAGGTCGAGAACAGCGTTGATACTTTTTCTAAAGATAGTAATATATACTCACTCCCTTAAATTAAAGCATTTAATTTAAAAACTCAACTATATCGGCGGCTTTATAATCAGCTGTCAAAACCTGTTTATATTTTTGTAAAATGTACACATCTTTGTTCTGCGAATTTAGTATATCACGTTTCTTTTCCGTAAACCAGTATCTCTATAATGCATCTATGACAGATTTATGTAACCGTTTATCACGTGTTCCCATTTTATCTGTTAAACGCATCAATATAAAATTAAAAGGATTGACCCCTGTACAATAGGGAATTCAATCCTCTTTTTTGGGGTTTTATAAATACGAATTAACACGCTTCATGTCAGTTATCATATATGGATTATCTATTTGCATTTTTTCATATAATACTGCCGCTTGCTGAGGGTCCTCCTTCAGTACTTCAAGCTCCCGTTGGGTAATTCCAACTAATTGCATAAATCCGCTGCCATGAACGGTATCAATTCTCTCACATTCTGTGTCATTTACAATGAAAAGTGCCGTAATAGCAGACTCTACACCAATATGAAGAGTTGTTCCATTACCGGCAATGAATTGCATTGGTTCAAAGAACCTTTTCCTTGTATAGGTATACCGGCTCCAATCACCGCCAAACGCTTCTTCATCCGTATAAAGTTCTGTCATTCCATATGTCAAAAGATGCATGTAACCGTTTAATGACTGATAAATGCTGTAACCATCCAAATATTCATCTCCGCCAGATATTGCCCTGCTCATCAATTCAGTACCGAAATGTGCAGGTTTCTGATCAAGATATAGTTTTTCAAACGCCTCATCGATAGCCTTCCAACCCGGAGCCAAATCTTCCTGCTCAGCAGCACGTTTTTTATATTCTTCTAATGTCATATAGTCTCCTCACTTTTTTGTAGTATTTTTCGTATAGTTGCGTATCCTTCCACGTACTATAGTGTTTTCCTGCCTCCTAAACAGTCCACTATCCTCTCCATTAAAAGAGTTAATGATTTTCCAGTCCATTATTTCATCATAACCCATCTCAAAAGTAATCTCCTTATTGAGGTTGGTTTCAATAAAGTCCCGTTGGTCTGCGACATATACTTTTAAATCTTCATTACAGTGTTTTGCTTTGACCAGAAATCTCTTTTCTCCAATTTCTGAAACTATTTTTTTGATTACTATTGCCATTAACACACCTCATAATTTATCTACTAATGTATCCCATGTAAGTTCAAGAATCCCCGTCATATTTTGCGGCTCATTCGAAACATAAGTAACAACTGCATTCTTATCCGGCAGCATTACAACGTATTGCCCGTACATTCCGTCCATGCGGTATGAATTGGGGTATGAGTTCATCCATATTTGATAGCCATAACCTTGATGATGGTCCGCCGTTGCAAAGTATGGGGTAAAATCCCCGGTATCAATTTGGACAGAAGTTGCCTGCTCAATATAACCTGAAGGAATAAGCTGCTGCCCCTTCCAGACCCCTTTATCAAGAATTAATTGTCCAAACCTGGATAATTGCTCCGCTGTTAAATATAAACCCGAAAACCCCTTTGGAATCCCTTTCGGGCACTTTTCCCATATAGGTTCCGGTATATCTAGCTGTTGAAATATTTTTTTATTTAAATACTCATCCAGGCCAGTACCTGTAACAATACTTATGATTTTTGAAAGCATATATGTTGCGGAATTGTTATATGTAAAATGTGTTCCAGGTTCAAATATAACAGGCTCATCAAAGAACAGCCGGCAGATATCCCAACTCTTCCCTTCGCTCCAATCAGCCTTTACCACCGGACACTCTGCATGCCCGGTTCCCATACAAAGCAAATCATGTATGGTCATTTTTTTTAGATATTCATTTATGTGTGCAAATGAAATATCCGGAAAATAATCAATGACACGGTCATCAATTTTCAGGCGGCCTTCACCAATTGCAATGCCAACAGCCATAGAAGTAAAGGTTTTGCTTACTGAATGCAGAAGAGCAGGCTTTTCCTTTTCAAAGTCTTGCCTGGCAATAATATCTCCATCTTGTCTGACAATGACATTCAGAACATGAAGGTTCTGATTATTAATAGATACCACCATATCATTCAATAAATCGTTATTCACCATTATTGACCGTTATTCTCCTTTATTCCCGATTAATTATTCAATAAGCTATTCATCCGCTCTATGAATCCGTTTCCCTCCGAATGCGTGAATCGTTCTTGTTCCGGCAATGCATTTTCCCCATTGCTCCGTACCTTTTGGTATGAATATTTCATCTCCGGGCTCAAGAACAACCTTATTATAATTTGTAATAACCGTGTATTGGCCACTGACGCAAACCATATACTCGTCGAAATCATGGGTATGCTTTTGGGCGATCCTGTCAGAATAGCAAGTCCAGAAAGCCATCTGACTGCCGTCTGCTCCTTCATAAAAATAACCGTCAATATCTTCAGTATTTTGTTCCTTGCCGTTGATGTGGTTTCTCTTGTTCTTCATAAATTCAGGAAAATCTTTCTTCCTGCTGTTACTGCTTTGCTCTGCCGCGGCCACAGACAACTCCAGTTGATATTCCTCTCCGCTTACAGCTTTTATTGCTTTTTGAATCAATGGAATATACCGTGATTTCAAGATTTCTTTACTGAATTCCGAAAGAGTAGCCAGGTACAACGTTCTGTCGTTTATCTTTAAAGGCCTAATGCTCTTGATCCATGTATCAATACTGATTTCGGTAAGTTCCGTTTTCATAATTTCAACGGCTTTTCCCCAAATATCCCGCAGCGCCTCCTGGTTGCTTTCTTCAAGGCACTGATTTTCATAAGTTTCATGCCCAGCCTCATTATGGTTCTTTTCATCAGGCATACCGGTATCCACGCCTTCGCTATCAGGCATTTCAATCTTTTTAAGCCTGTCGTCAATACCATTTACCATCTCTCTTATTTCCTGTACTTCCTTAAGCAGCTTGAGTATTTCTTCCATTTACAATCCCCCTTATTTTCTGGTACTTCATTATATTGGACTGCCCCAAATGCATGTTAGTATACTTTTGACATATTACAGACCTCACTAAATATTCAATGAATATTTTATCTTACCACCGTCATATATCTGTTGTACAATGAACTGCATTCATCCATACACATCAAATATAAGTTCCTTATCTTTTCGTCAGGACAAATCCGGAGATAAGATTCCTTTTCAAGTATTGAAATCAGGGGTTTCATTTTATAATAATAACTATAATCATTGTCTTTTCTGAGTATCTCAAGATAATGCTCTAATATATGCAAATATCTTTGTCCTGCTATTCTAAATTTACACAGATTTAATAAATCATCAAAAAATCCTATAATATCACCAGAAAAAAACTTACCATGCTGCGCTATGTTTCCCAGCCCATAATAACCCCCAAATGGTGTATCCCATAGCATTCCCCTAACCGTAGTTCTTGTGATCGCACAACGATACCAATTTCGTATTTCATCATATTTATCAGTTCCGAGAATCTCGTATTCCTGAGAAACCACTGTAAATTTGCTATTTGCAATATAATCAAATATTTCTGCATTATGCTCCTCATCAACAACATTTGTCAGGGAGCACCAGCATATATAATTGTTGTCTACTCTGCCAATAGTGCATAATTCTTTTTCTTTGCTGATATGTAATTCAATATATACTTCCTCCTTGCTTAAATCATAATTGGGTTTAACCTTGTTGCCCTCATTTATTAAATTAAATTTCTCTATATCTTGAAATTTCATCTAATCTCCTTCTTCCATAAGGTTTTTTAAAAAGTCAATTACTATGGGCTGAAAGCCAGCTTAAAAGCAATATTCCTATTCAGTCATTCCTCTCTGGTTATTGCCATTTCATAAATATTCCAGAAACCATTCTTCGCCTTTCTGGCATTCTCAGTCAACTTTTCTTTTTTAAAGCCGACGCTTTCATAACATTTTATTGCATTTGTGTTAAAATCAAAAACACCAAGATAAATCTTCTCTGCTTTAAATACTGTAAATCCCTTTTTCACCGCTTGCTCCAAGGCAGCTCTCCCAATTCCTGCTCCTCTTTGCTGTTCTTCACCGATAAGGAATCTGCATACTCTTGCGGTCCTATTTATTCTGTCTATTTTTGATAGTTCAATGGTTCCTAACATTTCCCCGGATTCACTTGAAATAATCTTATAAATATAAGTATCCGAATCCTCTTTATTAGCCCCAGCTATAAGCCTCTGATGAATTTGCTCCTCCGTCAAGGGGTACTTGTATTGAGAACCTGCCCACTGGAGTAAGAAATCCTCCGATTTATCTTTGTTCCATTCAATAATCTTTTCTATATCTCTTCTCTCCAAATGCTCAAGTTTAACCATTTTATAATCCTTCTTTCAAATACTTCTTTTAACCAATACTTCGCAGCACATGTTACATCAAGCACCCTTTTAAATAAATACTCAGTCTTTATACAATACTTATGTACTCTCATATATTTGCTTACAATTCTATCTGCATCCCAGTATAAAAATATTCAATCTTATCTTCCATTATTTCTTTTAAAATACTATAGCCTCTTTTTCCTGTGCAATGGCAGGTATAAGTCTTTTCAATCTGATAATCCAAAAGTCTGTTCCCAAGGGATGTAATATTCTTTCTGCTCTCTCCCATTAAATTTGATAACGGAAAGCCCATGAGATGAAATCCTCCTATTACTGTTTGTATAGGCATATCAGGAAAATATCCCATAACTGATTCTACCATATTGTCAACGCCGTTATGGCTGCATCCGGTTACAATAATCAACTTTCCTTTGTTTTCAATCACCAATGCAATCTCATGGTCAAATTCATCTCTTACAAATTGCCCATCCTGCCTAACCAGTAAATTTTTGCTGGACCTCACCAATGGATATTTCCTTTTAAACTTTGTTACCAGAAAGATGCCATCCTCTATCTTTGTGAAGTCATTTATAAAGCAAATTCTATCTGAAAATGTATCAAATACTTCATGAGGAATACTTATATTCTCCTTTATCACCAGAAGTTTGATAAAGTACTCTCTTTTTGCCTTATCGCTCATATACACAGCTGCCTTTTTATTGACCTGTAAAAACCTGAGCAATCCACCTCCGTGGTCAGAATGAGAGTGAGATATAAAAACGTTGTCGATATCCCCAATATCGATACACATTTTAGCAGCATTGTCCATAAAGGCTCCTGATATGCCTGTATCAAACAACAGTTTCTTTCCATCTGTTTCAATGTACATTGACATCCCATGTTCCTTTTGTAAATCTGTATTATCATTTTCATTTTCAATCAGCATTTTCAGGATCATATAATGCCTCCCAATACAAATAATTCTCTACGTAAAAGCATACCATAATCTTACTTATCCTTACAATTATACTTTGCTTCCTATCGGCTGGAAGGCGAAGGTTTCAACCGTAATTGACTTTATGAATATGACAATAATGTGTCATGTTTCAGGAATACTACGAATGTATCAGCATATTGGCAAGTTCTTTAAAACTGACCACGGTTTTTCCTTCGTACTGAACATTTCTGCTATTAAATAATACGGTGTCCATGCCAAGCGATTGTGCGGCAGCTAAATTAAATCTTCTGTCGTCTACATATATGCAATCAGACGCTGGGTGCCCGAGTTTATCAAGTGTAAGCATGAATATTTGCACATCAGGTTTTTTCATTTTAACATCGCCGCTCACTGTTATGACATCAAAATAATCATTAATTTTAAATTTATCTCGCAAATATCTGCTCCATTCACTTGAATCGTTTGATAATAACGCTAAATGGTAATGCTTCTTTAAGATTGGAGCAATTTCGTAAAAAGATTCATTAATTTCTATTGTATCTAAATATTCTTTCTCAATTTTATTCAAATCACCTTCAAATCCTAATTTTCTGAAAAGGTCTAAAGAAGATAATTCGCCTACATCTGCTTTATTCCAATGCAAATATACATCATCGCGGCTTAAATCGGGAAATGTGCGATTTATAAATGGCATAAATCCACCCTCAGGGTCTTTCATAATTACCCCGTACATATCCAAGATCAATGCTTTCATGCCTAAACCCTCCCATTGCATTCCATTTTGACATCTTTCTGCTATCAATGATTTCTATAAAAGATTCTCCAGCAATTTTTTAATATTAAAATTATACCATTATATTCCACGATACTTAAGCCACTTCTGCTTATACAAATCAGCAACAAAAAATAGAAAAACCCCTAGCATTGGTATACATGGGGTATTTCCACCCTCCAAAGTCATAGAAGGAGTTTGGGGTCAGGGAAAAGTTGTGTTGGGAAAATACATATTTACGGGTTCAAGGTATAAGTGATCAAGGGTTAAGCATCTAATCAATAATATCCTTGAATACATTGCCACCATATTTTTTCTTACGCTTTGCAGCAATTTCATAGCAGTAATTTTCATCCCGTTTAGATATAACTACGATATTCATCACTTTAACATCTCTCACTAACGTATACACGACTCTTATGCCAATGCCTTTATATTTAATTTTGAAAAACCCAGTCAGGTTGTTCCCATCCTTATTCCCAAGAGGCTTACCGTAACCACCTTCACTTTGCGGCAGAGGGTTTTGCCTGACTTTCTTTATCCCCGCTAATACCATCTCACGCAAATCTGTATCAAGCTTATCAAGGTCACTTTTGGCCTCTTTTAAATATTTATCCTGCCACATTTACTCAATCTCCACGGACTCCATAATTTTATCGAGCCGTTCTTCGCTAATATTGTACTCTTTCAGTATATCATCATGGGATAGAGTTTCTTGTTGGTTAAAATTCTTCATTCTATCATCAGCCTTTTGTAAAAGTTCAAGGTTCTCTCTTGCTTCCAAAAGTTCTGTGTATTCATCAACAGAGAGTATTACTGCCTCTGGTTTATTATTCTTTACCACAATAAACTGCTCCTTGTTCTTACCAACCTGTTGTATAATTTTTGAAGCCATACCTCTGCTTAAATCGGAGACGGAAATAAGCCTGCCTATCATCTCTCTCAAATCAACCTTGGTAGTTTCTTGCATGAAAAATCACCTCTTTAATAATAAGTACTACTATTTGTCTTCTAATCATAGTATATTCAATTCTATTAATGTTTTCAATATTATTTTCAGTAATATTTTCGTGAATTATTACCTGCAGATAAACTGCTTATTGAGCTACATACATTAAACAGGTGCATTTGGAAACCACGAGAATCAATTTTTGAATATCTAACCCGAATGCCACCAAACCCACCCCACCCTGAATATTTCATTAAGTGGTACTATCACAACTGATTCATAAATTCTTTTAATATCAAATCGGTGATAGATCCAGAATCATTTAAGGTTAAAAACTCCATACAGCTACTATATAATAATAATATAAAAAGCTACGTGAGGAAAACATGAGCCTAAAGCAAAGAGCAAAACGGTTAAAAAAGGATATCCCAGCCGTATTTCTCGTTATGAAGACGTGAAACGCCCTGGTATGCAAAGGCTATGGCTGTGCTTACTATAGGCTATGCATTGTCTCCTACTGATTTGATTCCTGACTTTGTTCCAGTCCTTGGCTACTTGGATGATATTATTCCACTGTTTATGTTTGTAGCTGTGACCTCATCTTTATATCACCATCTTAATAATTAATATCATAGTCATAATATCTAATCTTAAATTAAATACTAATTTATCCATTCTTGAAAAACATGCATTACTTTTTCGTTATTGTCGTCTATCTTATCGAATATAAAATCCATAATTCCTTTATTAATTTTACATTTATAGTTTGCTGGCATTAGAGCAAATATTGACCCCTCTTGTACATAATTATATATCGGGCAAGTCCCACAATAAGGATTATAAACGCATTCTTGACATCCAGGAATTGTTTCCAGACATGAAGAAATGCATAACGCTCTCGTAATAGGGCTTTCAATCAATTGACGGTATGTGCTTGTGAAAACATCTCCAAGTTTGAAACTATCATCTTCAGATTCTGAAAGCATCCTTCCTTCATCGCATGTATATACATTTCCATTATAATGATATGCTAATTGTCCAATAGCTCCTCCACATGGAGAACGTAGCTCCATAAAGTTCACAACAAAATTACCAATTATCTTTTTTAAAAGAATAGTTGAATAAGTTTCAGAAACATTTACCCCTTTAATAGCCAACTCTATAATATAATCAAATATTTCTTTGTAAAAAGCTAAGAATTCCTCTGGAGTATAACCAATTTTATTCCACCGTTCCTTTGCAAACCCCAATGGTGTCAATGGTCTTATAAATAGAGAATTAAAGCCTAATGATATATATTCATCTACTATTTCTTTAGCATACTTGAGACTATGTTTTGTTGTTGTTTGAATAGCTTGAACTCTACCGAATAAATTATTAATTCCAGAACTGATTTTATTAATTTTGGATATATTATTTCGTATTATTTCATAATAGTCTTCTATATCACATGGACGGTTTTGTCTATGAAGATATTCATGTCCATCTAATGATGTACAAATGCTTACTTTGTTACTCACCAAGAAATCGAGTATATTGTCATCCAATGCGATTAGATTTGAAACCAAGTTAAACGTAATTTTTCTTTGATTATCGACATTTTTTGACTTTGTATATTCAATAATATGTTTTAATACTGGGAAATTCAATAATGGTTCTCCTCCTTGAAATTCAAAATTGAGATTTCTTGAGGGTGATTGAAATGCCAAATCAACAGCTCTTTCCGCAGTCTCTTTACTCATATTACTATCATTAAAGGAGTGACTTAATGCAGATGCTTGACAGTAAATGCATTTTTGGTTGCAATCTTTTGTTAATATGAAAATATGTAATTGTGTTCCACCGAAAAGATAGCCTTTCTGTCTTCGTACTTCGGGATATACTTCATCAACAAAAAGTTCTTTATGTTTATCAAAGACGAAATGTTTTTTTATTAACCTATTTCTGAGTTCTTCGTCATTATTCAAATCATTTTGTATAAGTTTTTGAAATTCATCCTTACATAAAAAAATGAATTTACCTGTATCATTGGTAAGTAAATATTTATCTCCTAATTCTTTGAAATTAAAATGGTTCATTTTACAATTACACATTTGTCCACCTCATATGATTGGTTTAACCTTCAATTCTTTTAAATTAATAGTTGAGTAAAAAAATCCACCGCATTTTTCTTTAGCTTTACAAATTTCACATTCATCAAAATACCTTACTTTATAATCAGAAATGCTTTTAAGAGCAATTGACCATAAGCTTTCATCAACAAAACATAATGGAAAATTAAAAAGATAAGTTTCAATCCCATTACTAATAAGGTTTACTGCAGTTTCTCTAATGATATCCTTAATTTCATCAAATCCTATCCAGATATGTTCTTTGTTTATGATTGCGTTTCCAAGCATTTCAAGAGCCATAATGTTTACTCTTAAAACCTTTGGAAATTTGCTTATAATAAAATTAGAAAGTCCAATTAAATTTTTATAGTTGAGTTTGGTTACAACAATCCTGAGTTCGATATTATTCCCTAATCCTAAAAGGTTTCTCACCCCGTTTACTGTTTGCTGAAAGCTTCCAATTGTATTAGTTATTGGGTCATGTATTTCTGAACAATTTCCATATATGGGAATACCTAAAACCATATGTGGTGGTCTATGTAAATTAAATTCATATGCATAATTTATATAAGTAAACATTCGGGCATTTGTCAAAAACATAAAATTAGTGTTTATAAGTTTTTCTTTACATTCATCAAGTATAATAAACAGTTTCTCTTTAAGAATAGTTGGCTCACCGCCAGTGATACAAAGGTAATTGGTGTTGCTATCTATTAGGCTTATCATATTGACAATTTTTTCTACTGGGATATTATCATTTTGCCTAACACCAAAGGGCTCTGGACACATTATACAGTTGCAATTACAATTATTGGTAACTACTAATGCATTATCTCCAGAATTTACTCGAAACAGAACTTTTGCAATATTATTAACAGATATAACCTCAATAATATCGCGATCTATTAACGTTCTTATATGGTTTACACCTTTTAAAAATGGAACACCTGATTTAAACAAATAATTTTCAATATTTTCTGGAAGAATATCATCTTCAAACAGGTATCCTATATATCCTTCTGAAAAATTATTTTCGCAATTAGTAAATAATACCTGGATTTTATTATTTTTATTTTCGGTATTTTCATTAACTACTGATATTCCCATACAATAACCGGTGGAAGTTGATTTTCCATTTAGTATTAAAGGTCTGACCATATCTCCATTTATCATTTTTTCACCGTCCTTGTCCAAGCAAAATCATATATAACCTCAAAAGTAAAAATAGTATTGTTCCAAAAGAAATAAAAGGAGCAAAAGGAATATGTTTTACAATTCTTATTGTACTGTTTAATGGGTTTGATTTTCCCCAACGTTTAATGCTTTCTATACGCTCAAAAGGTATTCTCGTGTCTGTACTTTCAGTTGTAAATTCAGGTAGTCCTTTTATTCTTGAACTCTTGAATTTAATAACAGTATCAAAAGACAACACCATTCCTGCTCTGATATTCTCTGTTAATATTTCTTTATAGTTATATTTACTCCCCAAGTACCTAAGAAAAATAACAATTATAAATGTAATGATAGAGCTTATATTTGCTGTAAATATTGATTTAGATGCAGGTATAATAAAAATATGAATACCCACATACAAAAGCATCACAACAATAACAGCATATAACATTTTCCTGTCTCGAAGGAAACTTAAAGAAATGGTAATAAGTAAAACATTCAAGAACATGTAAAGCCCTCTATTGTTTATAAAGATATTAGGCACATAATAAATAGATAGCTTAATTATTATTGAGCATAAAAAATATGAAAATATGAAACTAAATATCAAATCAAATAAAGTCTGTCTATTATAGCCATTTATTCTCCAAAATTTCCAGCTAATATTTTTTCTTCTAAAATCCTTAAATAAAAGAATGATGGTTTCAACAATTAAATACATAAAACTTATCCCAAAGATTAAAACTAATAGAACAAATCCAGGGAATAGGTTAAGAGAATTATCAACAAAAAGGTTATACGGCATTAAAAAAACTATTGTAAAATAAAGCTTAGCATCACCTGCACCCCATGATTTATTGAAATGCATAAAAAACGATATACCACAGCAAATAAGATTATTGATGATATATCTTAACAAAATTTGAGCAATAATTTGCTTTTGGATAATGGCAAAGCAGAAATAAACAATATCAACCAATATTCCAATCAATAAAAATTTAGTAATATGCTTATTGAATACTTTCCCATATTTGAAGTCAGTATACGTTGCAAATGAACACAATAAGAGTATTAACGTTATCTGGACAATGTTATATAATGTTAAAATCGTTCTGACTCCCCTCTTGCTACTGTTATTAATTCAATTAAGTGATTACAAAATTCATTTTTTACAATATCAAAATTAAGGTTTAAATCCTCAAAGTTTAAAAGCACTTTATGAGAATCAATATTGAAATATAAGAATATTTTTGAAATTTCACAATAATTGTTAATAGCCGTTTTTATTATATTTAAAGGGTAAATTCTATCATCCAGAATAAGTTCATTCATTTTATTTATCACCATCAAATTTCTTATTTTCATTCCAGCATGTAGCAATCTGATATGTGTCTTGGATATAATCTTCATTCTTATCCATAGTAGAAATACTTTCTATAGGTTCTTCTTTTATCTGATCAGAGCCATTGTCCACATTAGTCTCAATACACTCAGTATATAAAGCCCTGCCAAGAATTAATTGTCTTAAGTTATTTGTTTTATTTTGGATGTCGTATCGTATATTTTGATTCAACAATTCATTATAAAATTCCCCAACCATTTTTTCTAGTTCATTATCACTTAGTATGCCTTTTGATTTAATTTGAACTTCTATACAGTCATCGGCTATATAATCAAAGAATACATAAAAATTATTTGTAAAATTATACGCTGTTTTCAATATCACACTTAGCGGATAGATTGAATTATTTATAGTAAAAATTATATTATTTTTTTTTGCTTCATACTGAATATTAACCATTTTTATAGCCTTTCTTTATGGATTGATTACAGGAGTATCTTGAGGAACTTGAGGGACTTGTGTAGTTGGTATCTGCGGGACAGTTGCTGTCCCTGGTACAGGGTCAACAGATGGAGTTGCTGTCCCTGTAGATGAAGACACATGAGAAGCATGTGAGACATGTGATTCATGTGAATAGTGAGTACTTGGTGTATAACTTCCAGATGAATGAGACGCATGTGAACTATGCGAACTATGCGACCTATGTCCTGCAAAAACATCACTATTTATCAATAATACTCCTACAAGAACCATCATTGACCCTAAAGTCAACATTTTATTTCTGCTAATGTTAGCTTCTTCTTCATATAAAAAATTTGTTATAGATTTCTTTACTGTTGGAAAAATATCGTTATTCATGCCCATCTTTTATCCCCCCACTTTGATACTTTAATCTTCAGAAGAATACTGATTATCTTGCCAGATGCCAGTTAAAATTCTTCCATCTTTAAATAGATAAGTACCTTGTCCATTAAAAAAGCCTGCATCAAAATTACCTATGTATTCATCGCCATTCTTAAATTTATAAGTTCCCAAACCACTCATTCTATCTTCAAGCCAACTACCAGAAAAACTATCACCACTAGCCCAGGTATAAACACCATATCCACTTTTCTTTGAACTTACAAAGTTTCCAATGTATTTGTCTCCATTTGCATAAATTAATGTACCTTCACCGTTAACTTTGTTATTGTACCATTCCCCATTATATGATGTTCCGTTGTCCCAGGTATATTGGTCTTTTCCATTTCGTATTTTATCTTCAGGAACGTTGCTGATGTCATTCGGGTTGAAAGTAATCTTGACTATTTTATTAGTACTGTCCCATTCAACTTTTGCACCAAAGTTTTCAGAAACAAACCTAATCGGAACAAGGGTTCTACCATTTATTACTTTAGGTGGAACATCAAGCTCAACTGTTTTTCCATTTACAAGTGCATATTTACTATCAATTTTAAGCTTGATAACTGTATCTCCTTTAATGGCAGTCACAGTTTTGGTAATACCATCCCATTCGACTGTTGCACCTAACTTTTCGAATATTGCTTTCACTGGGACTAATATTCTTCCATTCACTGATGTTGGTGGTACATCAAAAGACATTTGGCTTTCATTATAAAATACTCTTATAATTTCTTTCGAAAAAACTTGTGAAATTAAAGCACTTGATATCACCAATATGATTAACAGTATATATAAAGTCTTTTTAATATAAGCCTTCATTTGGTAAATCCCTCCAACTTCTTTATTTTACACTATAATTTCAACCTTTTCCATAATCTTTATAACAATATTAGGTTATTTACAATTAAGATTTCCTTCAATATTTGACCAGCCAACTACAGTTCCTTTTGAATTAAAACTCACACTTGATAAACCATATAGCCACGATAAATCGGAGATAATAGATGTTGGGGTTCCCATAGCCTCTACCACAGCTTGTTTATTTGACCCCAGAGTAAAATACGGTGAATTTACTTTCTTTGTGCCAATACTTACATTCAAGTTTTCTTCAATATTTGACCAGCCAACTACAGTTCCTTTTGAATTAAAACTCACACTTGATAAACCATATAGCCATGATAAATCGGAGATAATAGACGTCGGAGTTCCCATAGTATCGACCACCGCTTGCTTATTTGACCCCAGAGTAAAATACGGTGAATTTGCTTTTTTTTCACCAATACTCACTTTCAAGTTGCCTTCAATATCTGACCAACTGTCTACAGTTCCTTTTGAGTTAAAACTCACACTTGATAAGCCATATAGCCATGATGAATCGGAGATAATAGATGTTGGGGTTCCCATTACTTTCTTAACTACTTCTTTACTGGAGTCTAATGAGAAGTTATTCGGATTCGCTATTACTTCAGTTTGTGATTTATTTACTGTCGTGGGATTTTTTGAGGAAGTCGCAGTGCTTCCAGTAAATGATTTTTTCTCTAAAGAAGAGGGTGAAGTTTCTTTCCCTAAATAGGCGTTATCTTTCCATGTACCCTTAAAAGTTCTTTTGTTTTTAAATGTATATGAACCTTGACCATTCATTTTATTATTAGCCCATTCTCCATTGTAAACATCTCCATTTTTAAAAGTATATGTACCAGAACCAGTTAACTTATCGTTTACCCATTCACCATTATAAACTTCACCATTTGACCAGGTATATATTCCCTTGCCATTTTTCTTGCCATCTACAAATTTTCCAATATACTTATCTCCATTTCCATATATAAGCGACCCTGTGCCATTTATTTTATTACTCTTCCATTCACCGTCATAAATAGTTCCATCTGACCAAGTATAGGTGTCAGCTCCTTCAAGTATTTTATCATTGGGTACATCCAGTCCATGGCTGGATATTGGACTATTTTGATTTTGCAAATCGGTTACTGAAGAAGAACTTACATTGTTAGAGCTACTTGGTGTATAATTTGAACACCCCTTTGCTGCCCCGTATAACACAAAAAAAATTATAACAATAAATGCAAATGTACTGCCTGAGATTTTTGGGGTTTTACTATTAACTTGTTTGCTCATGGCACTCACCCCAAATCCACAAAATTTAAAGTAAATAACCTTGACGTTACTTACATATTTTAGTATAGATTTCCAGTTAACTATTGTCAAACTATGTTTTTATTATTGATATGAGTTATTGTTATAATAAAAAAGTAAACAAGATAATAATTCAATAGACAGATTTCAACTGTAACAAAAGGTTCTAATTTTTTTGTGTTTTGGGCATGCAAAATCACCTTCAATTTTGTTGCTAATATGTAAATATGCAACTCCATATTTACTTTTATCCTCAACTATACATTCACTCGTCCGGGTATGATATAGGAAAATACCAAATTATACAAATTCTCAAATTTATTTTAATATAAAAACAGTTACGCTACTTATTACTTGATAATTTCTGGAAAAATCAAAAAATAATTCTACGAAAAATAAATATACATTTAAGTATAACTCAAATGTATATTTATTTAATATATCGTATATAATTAGTTTCATAGTGTTTTATTCAGCTTTAAACTCACTTTGACAGATATAATCTTTTTTATACCAGAACAAAAACTTCAAATTACTTTCAAACTACTTACTCCACCGTAACGCTCTTCGCCAGATTCCTGGGTTTATCCACGTCGCAGCCTTTTTCGATGGCCATGTAGTAGGCAAAGAGCTGCAGCGGGGTCACCGCTGAGATGGGGGCCACTATGGAGTTCACATCCGGGATTGTCAGGACCGTGTCGGCGGTTTTCTGCAGCTCTTCACGGTGTTTCTCCTGGGTGATGGCCAGCACTACGGCTCCTCTGGCCTTGACCTCCCTGATATTGCTGACCATTTTTTCAAACAGCGAGTCCTGTGTCATTGGGCATACGACCAGCGTTCCCTTTTCTATCAGCGCAATTGTTCCGTGTTTGAGCTCCCCGCCCGCATACGCTTCCGAGTGGATGTACGAGATTTCCTTCAGCTTCAGCGAGCCCTCCATGGAAAGCGCATAGTCCAGGCTTCTTCCTATGAAGAAAATGCTTTTTGCATTGTAATGGTTATGGGCAAACTTCTGGATATCCTCTTTATTCTTCAGTATCCCCTCTATGCCCCCAGGAACCTCCCTCATCTGTGCAAGCACTTCATTGGCCTCATCCGGGGTGATCGTTCCCTTTTTCAGTCCAAGGTCCAGCGCCACCAGATACAATGCTGTAAGCTGCGTGTTATATGCCTTTGTGGAGGCAACGGCTATTTCAGGCCCCGCCCAGGTGTAGAGCACATCGTCCGAATCGCGGGCTATGGAGCTTCCTACCACATTAACTATGGAAAGTATCCTGGAGCCCCTGTTTTTGGCTTCTCTCAGGGCAAACAACGTGTCCAGCGTTTCGCCCGACTGGCTGATTATTATGGTCAAATTCTTTTCACTGATCAGAGGGTCGCGGTATCTGAATTCTGAAGCCAGATCCACCTCTACCGGTATTCTGCAAAGTTTTTCAATGATGTATTTCCCCACAACACCCGCATGATACGCCGTTCCGCAGGCTACTATATATATTTTCTCAAATTTCTCTATATCCTCTTTTGTGATATTTATACTGTCGAGTACAAGCCCTCCGTTTTTGAGCCTAGGATTTATGGTATCCCTGATGACCTTTGGCTCCTCGTACATCTCCTTCATCATGAAATGCTCAAAGCCGCCCTTTTCCGCCGCTTCCACATTCCAGTCCACCTTGAACACCTCTTTTTTCACAGGGGCCCCCAGGCTATTGAACACTTTGACGTCATCCCTGGTCAGAACAGCCACTTCCTTGTCCTCCAGAATGTAGATATTTCTGGTGTATTCCAGGATCGCCGGAATATCCGACGCTATAAAGTTCTCTCCCTCACCCAGGCCTACTATCAACGGGCTGTCCTTTCTGGCGCAGACAAACATATCCTGCTCATCCCTGCACAGAACTCCCAGGGCATAGGACCCCTCTATTTCATCAATGACCTTCATCACGGCGTCTACGAGGCTTCCCTCATAATAGTACTCAACCAGATGTGCAATTACCTCGGTGTCTGTTTCCGACTGGAAGGTATAGCCCTCACCGAGCAGAAATTCCTTTATCTGCATGTAGTTTTCGATAATTCCGTTATGGACAACCGCAATTTCCCCCGTCCGGCTTATATGCGGGTGTGAATTCACGTCATTGGGCTCTCCGTGGGTGGCCCATCTGGTATGGCCGATCCCCATGCAGCCGTCCAGCTTTTCGGTCTCCAGCCTGTCTTCCAGGCACGAAAGCCTGCCTTTGCATTTGATGACCTTTAATTTTCCGCCCTCGTTGACCGAAACTCCCGCCGAGTCATATCCTCTGTATTCCAGTTTTGAAAGTCCGTTTATAAGTACAGGTATTGCCTTCTTATTTCCGATATATCCAACTATTCCACACATAATTAATTCTCCTTGATCTTTTTTTAAATAAAATATCCGGCAGCTTTCTGCAAGCTGTGTGAACCGGCGCCTGCCTACAGTGCCAGGTTCGAATAATGGCCGCATCCCTTTAACCCTAGTTTGCCCATTTGCCCCTATTGGCATAGTCCTCCCGTTTACCTTTTGAAAAAATAATCCGTACAGGCTTCCGATTTCACTTTCTTCGCGTCTTTTCATCCTGAACTCCTGCAAAATTGCACCATGCATGGATTAAGGCAAGCCGGACCGGAATCTGCGTACGCAGGCCTCAGACATACTCTATCCTGTTTTAACCCTTGCTGCGGACGCAATGGCAGAATTCCGAATTCTTCATGCGAACAGCCTCATAACAGCATTCAGGCATTATTAGCCATAACAAAGAAATGCGGTCAGGCAAGACAGCATAGAAATAACCAATAGATTGTTTTTAAGTTTTAATTTAAGCTTTGATATTTAAAAATAGATATGCTACAGGATCAGTTACGCGAGACCATTTTGTTTTTGCAGTCGCCTGCAAGCTTTGTTTTGTCTCTTTCGATTGTAACAAACCGGAAGGTATCCGCCGAATCTTTCGATACGGTCCGCATGATGTCCGGACCGCTTCCTTCTCCTCGTCAACAGAGTAATCTCTGTCCTGGCGCCTTTTTAATACACTTGTTAACCCTGTGTTTTCCCACCTCCCAAATTTTATTTGCAAAATTCAGTTAACAGTACCGTCCAAAGCCAATTATTAACCGGCTTCACCGACAGGCAGCACTCCCCATCCATTTCACGGCGGTATCACCGCCTCTGTATGAGTATGGAAAATCTGCACCTTATTATAATATATTGTAAATGCACAGGAAATGTCAACACAATTCAAAATTTATTTACTTTTAGAATTTATCTGAACTTATCTTGATTTATTTTTTACTCAACCTTTTTCACCCAATGTCAGCTTATTTTCACCAAAACTCATTTCCGCACTACTTGACCGGCAGCCATTCAAGCACTTCCTGTATATATTTGTCCCAGAACCACCATTCATGGATTCCGGGTTCCCAGCGGATTTTCGCGTCTATACCGAGGCTTTGCAGCTGCCCTGCAAATCTCACATTATCCTTATATAGAAAATCCTCCGTACCGCAGATCATATACAGTTCAGGCAAGGCTGCCTTGTCCTTTGCAAGCCTTTCAACCATTTTGAACAGGTCGTCCTTTTCCGGCGACGGATTGCGGTTTTCTCCGTAAATACTGTCTGCGATCTCCCTGCTTATGTGCTGATTCTTCCTGTTCATGACGTTGAGTATATCCAGCGCGCCGGACAAGCTGGCGGCGGCAGCATAGCTTCCCGGCTTTGACAGGGCCAACTTAAAGGCCCCGTATCCTCCCATGGAAAGTCCGGCTACAAATTTATCCTCTCTTTTGCCGCTGACAGGAAACATCTGCTGGCAAAAGACCGGCAGCTCCTCCGCAATATAGCTGAAAACCTTATCGCCATTTCTGACGTCGGTATAGAAGCTCTTCCCGGCCCAGGGCATTACCGTAATGATGCCTTTTTCCTCAACATACCTTTGAATAGACGTATTCTGACACCAGGCATTCTGATCGTCCGACAATCCGTGCAGCAGATAAAGCACCGGAAACCCGCCTTTCCTCTCAGTTCCCCGGAGCTTCTCGGGAATTATCACATTCACGCTTGTCTGCATTCCCAGATTATCGGATCTAAAATCGCATTTTATCAAAGCCATTTCAACACCTCTTAAATATATATAACCGCCGCATTGGCAGGAAGCCCCTGCTTTTGTATCCGGCCGCCCGCCGGCAAATCCTGCGGTTTTTATTCCGTCAATTACGACAGCCTGCCTTCAATAACCCTGACAAGCTCCTTGGCACGCCTTGTTATGCTCTCCTTGTCCCTGCCCTCGATCATTACCCTGACCAGCGGCTCCGTACCTGAAGGCCTTATGAGCACTCTGCCCTCTCCCTTGAATTCATTTTCAAGCTCCTGGCACATCTTCTTTATAACTTCATCGTCAAGATACTTGTACTTCTTCTCATTGGTCACCTTTGCATTTATAAGTACCTGCGGGAGCACCTGCATAACGCCTGCAAGCTCCGAAAGCTTTTTGTTTGAATCCTTTAATACCTTCAGCAGCTGTACAGCGGTCAGGAGTCCGTCGCCTGTGGTATTGTGCTCAAGAAATATGATATGGCCCGACTGCTCGCCTCCCAGCATATATCCGCTGTTCAGCATTTCCTCAAGCACGTATCTGTCCCCTACCTTTGTCTTTTCCAGGCTGAGGCCGTTGTTTTTGGCCATTATGTCAAGTCCCATGTTGCTCATGACAGTGGCAACGATGGTATTGTGGGCCAGCATTCCCTGCTCTTTCAGGTGCAGGCCGATAATGGCCATTATCTGATCGCCGTCCACAATGTTTCCGTTTTCATCTACAGCCAGCACTCTGTCGGCATCTCCGTCAAAGGCAAGTCCTATGTCCGCTTTTGTTTCCCTGACATATGCCTGGAGCTGCTGCATATGGGTGGAGCCGCAGCCGCTGTTGATATTTATTCCGTCGGGTTCATTATTGATCACGCTGACATTGGCCTTCAATTCATACAGAGCCGTGGGCGCCGCCTGGAAAGAAGCCCCGTTGGCACAGTCTATAGCCACGTTTATTCCCTCAAGATCACCTGTGACAGTGCCCTTGATGAAATTTACATAATCCTCAAGCGCAGTCTCCTCAAACATCCTGTAGCCCACATTCTGACCTGTCGGCTTTGGCAGCTCTTCTCCTCCGTTCAGAATGATTTCCTCTATTTTATCCTCTATGGCATCCGGTAGTTTATATCCGTTTGAGTTGAAAAACTTTATCCCATTGTATTCAAAAGGGTTGTGAGACGCCGAAATTACAACGCCTGCATCGGCATCGTACTGCCTGGTAAGATATGCTATTGCGGGAGTGGGTATGACTCCGACGCTTATTACCTGCGCGCCAACAGAGCAAATACCGGAAGTCAGCGCGGCTTCCAGCATATCTCCCGATATTCTGGTATCCATGCCCACCAGGATCTTAGGCGTGTGTTTGG
Source organism: Bacillota bacterium (assembly GCA_023397905.1). Classification (GTDB taxonomy): domain Bacteria; phylum Bacillota; class Clostridia; order Acetivibrionales; family DSM-1351; genus Ruminiclostridium. The sequence goes on from JAEWSZ010000193.1 coordinate 20,414, forward strand.
TCTCCCCGGCAAGCACATATGCCCCGGCCTGCCCCAGCTGATATGCGAGCCTTGGAGTCAATTCCAGATTTGCAACGCCCCTCACTCCGTCGGTTCCAAATAACTTTCCCATAAATCTTTCCTCCGTTATCATGTTTCCTTGTGAATTCCGAATTTCCGGTTCTGAATTCCGCTATTATAATATACCATTTTTCAGTCGGTAAACATAGTACTATTTCCGTTCGCGCCTACTTGGGCAGGGCATAGGTCTTAATTATCTGTTCCGCGATCTTTATGCCGTCAACGGCAGCGCTCACTATGCCGCCTGCGTATCCGGCTCCCTCTCCCGCGGGATAGAGCCCTTCCACGCTTATGCATTCAAAGGCTTCATTTCTGGGTATCCTGACCGGAGACGAGGTTCTGGTCTCCACGCCCGTCAAAAGAGCGTCCTTCATCCCAAAGCCTCTCAGCCTTCTGTCAAAATACTCTATTGAACCTTTCATACTGTCTGCTACAAAGCCCGGCAGGCATTGGTTCAAATCCGCACGGCGGGTCTGCCCCGTATAGCTCGGTCTCACACTTCCCAGCCCCCCTGTATGGTTGTTTATAAAATCCTCCAGGCGCTGTACGGGCGCACTGTGATCCGAGCCTCCCGCTTTAAAAGCCAGGCTCTCCCATCTTCTCTGGAATTCTATCCCGCCGAGCGGATGTCCGCTGCCAAAATCGCCGGGTCCCACGGAAACCACCAGGGCGCTGTTTGCATTTTCCCCGTCCCTCTTGAATTCGCTCATTCCATTGGTCACAATTGTATCCGGCTCTGACGCCGACGCCACCACTATGCCGCCGGGGCACATGCAAAAGGAATAAGCGGTCCTGCCTCCATTTTTATAAAACAGCTGGTAATCGGCGGCTCCCAATGCAGGATGCCCGCTGGCATCACCGTATTGGGCCTTATTTATCATATCCTGTGGATGTTCAATCCTCACACCTATGGAAAATGGCTTCTGCTCAAAGGGTATCCCCCTTTTATGGAGCATTTCAAAAGTGTCCCTTGCACTGTGACCGATTGCCAGTACAACTATATTTGTGTCAATAACCGAATCTGATCCGGTCGACACTCCGCAGACCCTTCCGTCTCGTACCTCCAGATCGACCGCCTTTGTATTAAAAAGGACAGTGCCGCCCAGCCGCTCGATCTCACGCCTGATATTTGCAACCACGCCTTTCAGTATATCTGTGCCGATGTGCGGCTTTGCCTTGTACAATACCTCTTCCGGAGCCCCGAAGCTATAGAATTCCTTCAAGACCTTGTCGCACCTTCTGTCGTTTATTCTGGTGGTCAGTTTTCCGTCTGAAAAAGTACCTGCTCCGCCTTCTCCGAACTGGACATTGGTTTCGGTGTCAAGCCCGCCGTTATTCCAGTAGTTTCCGACCTTCCGGGCGCGTTCCTCGACATTGCCGCCCCGCTCAATTATTACAGGCCTGAAGCCGTTCTGGGCGAGTACAAGCCCGCAGAAAAGTCCCGCCGGGCCTGTTCCTATGACCAACGGTCTGCCGTAACAGGGTCTGCTGCCCGGAACAAGTGTTTCTTCCGCAACATCCGCAAGGACCCTTATTTCGTTATTTTCCCTTATGTGAAAGCTGTCGTCTATCTCGCAGGAAACGGAGTAAACAAAACGTATGCCAGGTTTTTTCCTGGCATCTGTTGATTGTTTGACTATTTTAATATTTTTAATTTCTTTCCGGCCGAGGCCCAGCTTCCGGGCCGCCAGCCCTAAAAGCTCATCCTGACCGTCGTCCAGACCGGCCGCTATATTCGTTAACAGAACCTTCATCTAGTCTCCATTTAAAATAAAATGCTTTATTCAAAATTCCACGGTCTATCCGCCGGAAGTACCTGCTTCAGTATTCCCATCGGCTTTTGTTATTTTAACCGGTACCAGTACTTCTTCCACCTGGGTGACATTTGCGGGCAGTGTCACCTTGAGAGGCACCTTGTGATCTCCTTCATCCAGACCGGTCACATCTATGGTGGCAAGCATCTGCTGCAGTGTAACGGCATTCAGATCCTCTATCCTGCCCTTTATCTTCATCGAAACCGGTGTTATCTCATAGTTCATCACAGGCTCCGCAGACTTGCCATTCACTGTAATATTGTCAACAGGAATTTCCATTACACGCTCTTTCAGAGGTATGATCTCCACAGTCACCCCTACCTCCCGGGAAGAGCTGACAAGCTTTATGCCGTCCGGCAATTGCAGGATAGCCTGCTTTGTAAATGTCTTGCTGGCATTTTCTATATCCACCGGCTCGGTTTTTATCTCATTAATACCTGACAAGGTACCAAAATCACCGGTTATGAGTATGTTATCCGGTTTGACCGTATAGGAGCCTTCAACAAAGTCCTTTGCGGGAGTACCTGAGGTTATGGGCACTACCGTAACCCTCTTCCCAACCTCGATTCTTATATCAACCGTGAGCTTTTTGCTCAGCTCAGGCATTTCTTCACCTTTCTTATTGTAAACCTTGCATTCTTTTCTCATTTCAAGGGTCTTGTTCAAACCCGTCACGTCCACATACACCTTGACCGAACCCACGGAATTTATTACAGAGTCGATGGCCTCAATGGAAACCGTGTCCGGATCTGCCGTTTTAGAAATAATTTCATAACCTGCGGGCAGCTTTCCGGAGGTTTCGACCTGCACAATAAACGGATTCTCTTCTATTTTAGCCAGATCAAGAGTAACCGTTCTGGGCTTCATATCTATGTTGTTGACATTGATTTTCTCATTTCCAAGATAGAGAGGCGGATCCAACTCCACCACCCTGTCATTTACATCTTTGACTTTGGACAGGTCCAGGGTCACTTCAAAATCGGAATCTTTTATTTGATTCAGCACATCCCCTCTGTCACGTACGGAGACCACAACGGGCTTCTGGTATGCCTTGTTGTTCAGAACCAGCCCCTTGTCGCGCAGGCTCTCCTCATTTATAACATTAATGGATACGGTGTAATTGCCGGTCTTCACAGGATTTACGGCAAACCAAAGAATCACTGCAAAAACTATGGAAAATATTTTTAATGTCAAATCCTTCTTGAGGAATTCCTTCACTTTGATTTCCCCTTCCAAAGAGATAACTTCTTGTTACCAGTTTTCTTCTCCAATAAATTTTTATTGAGTGCTTTTCTCAGTATATCCGGCGTAAGGTTCCTGGAAAGGCCTCCGTTTAACGCGTAGGATATTTTTCCGGTCTCCTCGGAAACCACCACCGCAATGCAGTCTGAAACCTCTGTTATTCCCAATGCGGCCCTGTGTCTTGTGCCAAGCTCCTTGCTGAGATTGGGATTATCCGTCAGGGGCAGAAAACAAGCCGCCGATTTGAGCTTGTTGTCCCTCAGTATCAGAGCTCCGTCGTGTAGCGGAGTATTCGGCGTAAAAATATTTATTATCAGCTCGGAGCTGACATTTGAATCAAGTCTTGTACCCGTATTGATTATTTCGCCGAGCTTTGTTTCCCTCTCAACTACGATAAGCGCTCCGGTCTGGGTTCTTGAAAGCTCTGTAGCCGACTTGACGATCTCTTCTATTGTGAATGTGGTATTGATAATGTCGTCATTTTCATCAAACTTGAAAAAGTCCTTGAAATTGCTTCTTCCTATCTGCTCCAGGCCTCTTCTGAGTTCGGGCTGAAATACCACCACCAGCGCAAAGCCTGCCAGTTCCACAGCCTTATTCAGAATAAATGCCAGAGTCCTGAGCTCCAGAGCCTGGCTGAGTATGGAAACGACGAGTATTATAACAATACCTTTGAGAAGCTGCCACGCTCTGGTTTCTTTTACAAGCTGTATCAGCTTGTAGGTCACATAAGAGACAATACTTATGTCCACAATGGACCGGAGCGCCTCCAATGGCTTCGTCAAAGGAAGATATACGGATAAAAAGTCAAATATACTTTTGAAATTCTGAGCAAAAGTATCCAGCAAAAAAATTCACACCCTTGTTAGAAATAAAGGTAAAACAGCATTTTAAAACACAATATACATAATAATTTTAATATAAAACTATAACACAATAAATGGGTAAAAATAACTAATTTTACTGTCATTTATATAATATTTTCATAATTTACAGTAAACGATTCCATTCTTAAAATTCCGGCCTCAATAGCTGGATAATAATGTAAAGCCTACCGCACCGATTGAAGTAACTATAAATATCACGGCCAATATGACGGCAACCCACTTAACCCAACGTTTCTGATACATAACCAAGTACCATTAGCCTTTCTGGCTCACAAAAGTTTAATAATATTTAATCCACGCACATACCGTGAGCCGGATAAGGCGTGAATGGTACTTT
>JAEWSZ010000034.1 GCA_023397905.1 Bacillota bacterium
GCCCTCTGTCCCGAAGATTTTCCTGAAAATGAGCTCCCTTTCGCTGCTGTCGGCTTCCAGCAGCTTTCTGAATTCCCCCTGTGGCAGCATGACTATCTGCTTGAACTGGGATTTGTTTATGCCCAGAAGCCCGGTAATTTTTTCATCGACATTGGCAATTTTCGTCGTCAGAGTACCGTCGGGCAAAAGCAGCTCCGCATCGGCATTTCTGGTGGTAAAGCCCTCTCCTCTGAGCTTTTTTTGCTCCTGCTGGGGAGATCTTTTTATTTTATAGGTTTTCCCTCTCAGTTCAAATTCAAGCTCCACATAGGTTTCGGTATAAGGCTCCGCAAAGTCGCTTCTGAGGCTGTCTCTCTCACGGCTGCTGCCTGAAGCTTCCCCAAAAAGGGCAAAGCTGATGGCATCAAAAATAGTGGTTTTCCCGGCCCCTGTGGGCCCTGAAATAACAAAAATCTGCTCGGCCAGCAGTCCGAAATCTATTTCCTGGACCCCTGCATATGGTCCGAATGCGCTGATTGTAAGCTTTAACGGTCTCATGCTCCACCTCCCGAACTACATATACCCCTGCCGTCAAGTGCGGCTTTCAACCTCTCCTATTATTCTTCTCATCACGGCGGCCGCCTCTTCACTTAAAGGCTCCCCCTGTATGGAATCATAAAATTCTTCAAACAGCTCCAGCCTGGATCTGGATTTGTAGCCTTCCGAAGCCGAAGTTCTGGTATCTTCTCTCTTAATGCCGGTCTCCCTGCTCAGCCCCATTATATTGGGATATACCGATCTGAGCTTTGAAATGGGGTCTATCAGCTCTCCTCTGTCTGTCAGAACGGCATAAATGTAATCCTCCGTATTTGTATCCCGGTATATTTCCGGATTTATCAGCTCGTCAACAGGTCCCTTGATGATACGCATATCCCTTCTGGGAACCAGCTCTATATGCCTGGCAGATGTCTTCCCCTCTTTGTCCAGCTCTACGGCGGTTATTCCCTTTTTCTGATTTACCTCAGAAAAAGAGTATTTCAGCAGCGAGCCCGAATACCTGATGCTGTCGGAGCCTGCCTTCTGAGGCGCATGCAAATGCCCCAGGGCAGTATAATTGAACATGCCGAAATAATCCGAGCTGACAAAATCCGTCCCCCCTATGCTCAAAGGCCTCTCCGATTCGCTGAGTATCTCGTCCTGCCTGCCCATATGCGTAATATACCCGTGGGTGATCATGACATTTCTTTCACTGGAATTGTAAGTTCCTTCTATTCTGTCAATGATCCTCTTCATGGCGTCATCATGGGTGGAAATCTGAATATCATCATACAGATGGCGTACATTTCTGGGGTCCGTATAGGGAAGCATGTAGAAGTTTACAGGCCCGAAGGCATCCTCAAGCGTTATGCACGGGACTCCTCCGTCAAAAATACCCGCAATGTGCAGGCCGTGGTTTGTGAGTATCCTGCTGGCAAAGGACAGCCTCTCGGCGCTGTCGTGATTTCCCGCAATAGCCAGTACTGGAACCTCCATCTCCAGCAGCAGCCTGCTGAAAATCCGGTCCACCAGCTCCACAGCCTCTACGGGAGGGATGCTCCTGTCAAAAATGTCCCCGGCCACGACCACCGCATCCGGCTTTTCATTTTCAATGATGGAGATAAGCTTTTCCAGCACATATTTCTGCTCTTCCAGCATACTGAATTCATTTACGATCTTGCCGATATGCCAGTCCCCCGTATGGATTATTTTCATGGCAGCGCCCCCTTACTTTTGCTAAAATCAGCCTCTGTCCGGCAAAATTATATTTATGCCGCCTTCAATAATTTCAAAATCCACAGTCGTTTCCTCTATTATCTCGCCGTCTATGTTGACACAGAGCTTCTCAGTGCTTTCAATGCTTATCTTCCGGCATTTATGAAAGCTGGCCTCTTTGATCTGCCCGTGCAAGCCCTTCATATACTTTGGAAACAGATTTAATATTTGGAACCTGGTAACCTCCCTCACCAGGCATACATCCAGGAGCCCGTCGTCCAGCTCCGCACCGGGAGCTGGCATTATGCCTCCTCCGTAATACCTGCCGTTGGCTATGGCCACCAGCAGTGCCCTGAGTTCCATTTTCTCCCCGTCCATATCCACCTTAATGGCAGAAATTTTCTTTTTGAACACCGTATATATGACTGAAAACAAATAGGCCATGCTCCCTGTTATTCCTGGGACCTTCTTGAATTTATTTGCATTGAAAACCACATTGGCGTCAAATCCGATAGAAGATATATTGATAAAATATTTGTCATTGACCCTGGCCAGATCTATGGTTTTCTCCCTGCCGCCGACAGTTTCCGCTATCATCCGCTTTATATCAAACGTCTCCTGATAACTTCTGATAAAATCATTTCCTGAACCCGTAGGTATCACTCCCAGGGAGGATGCAGTTCCCGCGATTCCGTTGACTGCCTCATTGACCGTGCCGTCTCCGCCCACGGCGTATATCCGGCACTTTTCCCTTCCGGCATGCTCCCGGGCTATTTCCGCCCCTTGGCCGGGGTATTTTGTTATGTATATGCTGCACTCGTCTTCCTTATCTTTAAAGCACTCCTCAATAAACGGTATGAGCTGGCTTGATCTTCCTTTTCCTGCCGCGGGATTGATTATAAAGATATGTTTCATTCTGCCTCCAAAAGGGGATGATTTTTGAATTGAACCGACAGCGTTTTCATCATGGATATATTTTAACATAATTTCCGCTTTAAGTTCAGCATGGCGGTGAGGAAAAATTTTTTCCATCAGCTCAGCCGCCAATATGTATGTCAAATAGCTTCAAGCCTGTTCCGGCCCTGTTTTCAATTATAAAAACCGTTCCGGCCGCTTCCTCTTCCAGCAGTAAAGTATATCCGGCTTTCAGGAAATAGGATTCATTTCCGGATTTAACACATATATCCCCTGCGGGGCAGTACAAAAACCGTTTTCCCCCGGAATATAAACCTTCATAGGTTCCCGGTACGCTGCGCACAGCAAGAGTACCGTTCCCTCTTGCAACCATGAGATTGAAGTCCTTGACTTTTCCATAGCTCCTTGTGTCCCAGCCCCCGTCAAAAGCGCATACTTCATACGGCTTCAGAGAAATCTCCCTTCCGCCGTTAAAAACGAGCTTCATTTCTCCTTCCAGAACCGCAAGCTGCCGCCTGACACCTTCCAGCTTTGTGAATGCGGATTCTTCCGTTTCAACAGTTGCGGTGCTTATGCGGAAGTCAAAATTTCTGCCGGAATATGAGGCGTCTTCGGGGTAAATATAGAGTTCCGTGGTCTTTCCTCCGGGCCATCCGGAAGTCCTGTAACCGGACGGATCAATAATCCGTATCATCTTTCCTCCTCCCGGGTCAACCCTTCAGGTATATCCCGTTCATCAATTTACCCACCTTTTCTACGATACTCTCCTCGGATACTGTCAGTATCTTCCCGCAGGATACGGTAAGCCTGCCGTCCACCATGACCTTTTTTATGGCGGTGGGCTGCATGGAATACACGATGTTCGGCAAAAGCTGTTCGTAGTCGGGATAAAACGGCTGCAGGGAAATGTCTTTTAAATCCACTCCCACAAAATCCGCTTTATATCCCGGCTTTATATCCCCAACCGGAAGGTCCAGAAGTATTCCGCCGTTTTTGGTCCCCATATCAAAGGCCTGCCGGCTGTCAATGAGAAGCGCATTCAATTTGGTCACCTTTTGCAGCAGGGACGCCATGCGCATTTCCTCAAATACGCTTGTGCGGTTGTTGCTGCAGGCTCCGTCGCTTCCAAGGCCTATATTGATACCGGCCTCCGCCATCCATGCTATTTCGGTGACGCCGTCTGCGAGAAACATATTGCTGGATGGGCAGTATGCAAGGCTTGCCTTTTTTGCCGCCATCAGCTCTCTTTCATGCTCATTCAGCCATACCGCATGGATCATGACCATGCTCTCATCCAGAACCCCTATTTTATCCAGAAACTCCACCGGCCTGAGGCCTGAGCGGCCCATGACCTCCTCCACCTCAAAAGGCTCCTCCGCCACATGTATGTGAAATTTGGTCCCCAGCTCACGTGCCAGCTCATGACCCACCTTAACCATCTCCGCACTGGCGGCATGGAGGCTGTGCGGCGCAGGGATTACCGTTGTCATCCTTGAAGCGCTGCCATTGTATTTTTCAGCAAGCAGCCTTGTGTTGCCCACCGCATCCTCCACGGTCTCAACGTATCCGGAGGGCGCGCCCTTCCAATCATACATGGTCCGCGCCAGGACAAGCCTTATACCTGTGTCCGCAGCCGCGCGGATAATGGCGTTATCGCCCTCTATGCCGTCATTGTGAACATAAAAGAAGTCCGATACGCAGGTGACGCCGTATTTCATCATTTCACCAAAGGCGAACAGGGCTCCCGTATATAAATCCTCCGGGGACAGCATAGGAGAGATCCTGTACAGCGCCCTGTCCCTCCATTCCAGGAAAGGCTTTCCGACAGCCAGGCCCCTTAAAAGGCTTTGAAAGCAGTGATTATGCGCATTTACCGTACCCGGCAGCATTGCGGTGCCGGTCCACTTTTCTTCTTCCGGAGAAAATTCCCTTTTAAGTTCCGCAGGATTTCCGACCTTCACAATATTCCCGTCTTCAATGACAACAGCCCTGCCTTTTTCAAACTTTCCATCAGTATATAACAACTCAGGTTCAATAAGCTTTTTCATCAAGTCAGCTCCTTATCAAGTGCAAGTATTGTTTTTAGCAGCACATTGCCCGCCGTTTCCATATCCTTTATATCAGTTGCTTCAGCGGCGCAGTGGCTTTTCCCGTCAATACTCCGTACGAAAAGCATTCCGGTTTTTGTTATTCCCGACATGTGCACCGCATCGTGGCCCGCCATGCTCACAAGCAGCGGCGCCCCCTTCAGGGAATACATCCCTCCGGAGCTGTCCGCGTCCTTGTCCATGGCTCCCTGCTCGCAGGCTATTTCCCTGGCTAAAGCATTCATAACCCTCTCGTCCATGGGAGCTTCCGCCTGATCCAGTATTACCTTTCTCTCAAATTTAACTCCGCGCTTTTCCTCTATCTGTGCAAATTCCCGGTCCAGCATATTGACTATCTGCCGCTTAATACCGCTGTCCGGCATTCTTACCTCCAGAATGAATTCAGCCTTCCCCGGAATGATGTTGGCCGAATTGGGGTATATATCCATTTTGCCCACGGTTCCGACAACATCCTTTCTGTCAAAGCCGGCTATCACCTTTTCAAGAGCCAGAGCCGCTTCCGCCGCCGCAAGCAGTGCGTCATGCCTGTGCTCCATTACAGTGGTGCCCGCATGGTTGGGCTCTCCATTTACACAAATCAGCTCCCTGTATATTCCCGTTATCGTTGACACCACCGCAGTGGACAGCCCTCTGTCATAGAGGTTCCTCCCCTGCTCAATATGGCATTCAATAAAAGCCGCCATAACAGCTCCGGTCAGCTGTGAAGCCTCAAGCTCACCTATATTGCCTCCGGTCCTTGCTATAGCCTCCGTCAGCTTTTCCTCCGTACCGGAATTTTTTGCCTTGAGCAGCAATGCCTTGTCAAGCTTTCCCGTGACGCCTCTGCTGCCCATCGTTGAAATATTGAATAAATTTGGTTCCTCTGCTGTAAATGAAACCACCTGAAAGGGATGTCTCAATGCCGCTTTGTTTTCCTTCAGCGTTTCCAGCACCTCAAGCCCCAGAAGCACGCCCATGGCTCCGTCGTATTTTCCCCCGTCCGGCACAGCGTCATGGTGTGAGCCCACAGTTATTGGCAAAAAGCCCGTATTGCAGCTGTCCTCCTCCGTGTCTGCCCCGCCGGACAACACAGCCGGTTCTGCCGTCATCCAGATATTTGAGACCGCGTCTATCCTGACCTCCGCGCCCAATGCCCCGGCTTTTTTAACCAGCCATTCCCTGGCCTGTTCATCCGCTTTGCTGCCGAAGGAGCGGTCAATGCCCCCATGTCCGTTCATGCCGAATTTTGCCAGCTCCATGATATTCGCTTCCAGCCTTTTTCCGTTTATCCTCATCTGTCAGACCCCCGTCCGGATTTCACTATCCTGCCGTCTTTCATAACCAGCTCAACGGTATTGACCGCCGTATTATAAGGAAGAAAATGGATGGATGGATATTCAAGCATTATTATATCGGCCTTTTTTCCCGGCTCAATGCTTCCCACCCGCTGCTGCCGGTCTATTGCGGCTGCACCGTTTATTGTGAGAGCGGTTATGGTCTCCTGTATGGTCATTTCCATGTAAATGCAGGCAAGGGCGATAATCAGGGGTATGGAATTGGTGAAACAGCTTCCCGGATTGTAGTCCGAAGCCAGCGCAACCATGCAGCCTTTATCTATCATTTCCCGTGCCCTTGCAAAGTCCTCTTTGAGGCAAAAAGCCGTTGCCGGCAGCAGTGTGGCCGCCACTTTCCTTTCCGCCAGCCGCGCTATTCCTTCCTCCGAAGCCTTTAAAAGATGGTCCGCCGATATGCAGCCCATTCCGGCCGCCAGCTGGGCTCCGCCCAGACAAGTCATCTCATCCGCATGTATTTTGAGTTTGAAGTCCATATCTTTTGCCGCTTTGAGGTAATATTCCGAATCCTCTGCCGAGAAAACATTTTTCTCGCAGAAAATATCGGCGAACTCGGCCAGCTTCTCCTCCGCCACCACAGGCAGCACCTCCCTTATCTGGAAATCCAGGAATCCCCTTTCCCTTCCCTTATATTCCGGAGGCACGCTGTGAGGCCCCAGAAATGTGGCTGCAATGTCCACAGGCTGGGTATCGTTCAGTTCCTTCATCACTTCAAGCTGCAGGAGCTCTGTTGCTTTATCCAGGCCATATCCGCTTTTGCCCTCGACTGTGGTCACGCCCATGTCAAGCATCTTTTCCAGCCTGGCCCTTCCCGAGCTTATCAGTTCATCCTTTGAAGCCTTTCTGGTGGCATTTACGGAAGAGGCGATTCCTCCGCCTTTTTCCATTATGGACATGTAGCTTTCGCCCCTGAGCCTCCATGAAAATTCCTCCGCCCTGTAGCCTCCGAACACAAAATGCGTGTGGGAATCCACGAACCCCGGAAGGACTGCCTTGTTTGCGGCGTCAATCACCTCATATGAAGAAATATCCTGTTTCAGGATTTCATCTGTCGTACCAACCTTCTTAATTATCCCGTCTTCTACAATGACGGCGCCGTCTTTTATCAAACCTATATCATTCATATCCCGCCCGGCCTTGGGTCCCCCTGCACAGGTTACCAGCTCAGCTGCGTGCAAAATAGCATAATTCATTGATTTGCCTCCATATACCCATTCCAGATTGTGACTAAAAGCTTTTATCCAATATCCTGATTTCCGTATTTAGATTCAATACTCTGTATCGATTTATTATTGTATCCGCCGTTTTGCAACAGCCTTGTCTATTAATTCGTCGGAAGCCACATAGGGTATGGTTATGTGGTCTTTTCCCTGCATCAGCGAATTATATTCCGCAGCGGTTTCAATGGAGTTTTCACACCTTGCCCAGCTTCTCCTTGAAACTCCTATCATTGTATCCCAGGGCACGGAGGAATATATGATTTCATCCACTCTTTCGCTTCCGTCCAGCAGCAGCCCGAAGCCCCCGTTTATACCCTTGCTTATTCCTACGCCCCCGCCGTTGTGCAGAGCCACAAGGCTCATGCCTCTTGCGGCATTGCCGGCATAGCACTGAACCGCCATATCGGCGGTAATATTGCTCCCGTCATATATGTTTGAGGTCTCCCTGTACGGAGAGTCGGTACCGCCTGTGTCATGGTGGTCGCGTCCCAGCATGACGGGCCCTATCTCACGCTCTCTGACCATCTTGTTGAATTTCAGCGCTATGTCCCTTCTTCCCAGTGCGTCCTGGTACAGTATGCGGCATTGTGTTCCCACCACCAGCCTGTTCTTTTCGGCATCCCGTATCCAGATATAGTTATCCCTGTCCTGTCCCCTGCGTTCCGGGTTTATTATTTCCATTGCGGCCAGGTCGGTCTTTTTCAGATCCCCGGGATCTCCGCTGAGACAGCACCACCTGAAGGGACCGTAACCGTAATCGAAAAGCATGGGTCCCATTATGTCCTCAACATATGAAGGGAATATGAAGCCTTCCTTTGTATCCCTTCCGTTTTTGGCAATATCAGTGGCTCCCGCGTCAAATACAGCTTTCATGAAGGCATTTCCGTAGTCAAAGAAATACGTGCCTCTCTCTGTGAGCTTTTTCACCAATTGGAAGTGTTTCACCAGGGATTGGTCCACAAGTTTTTTAAATGCCCCTTTATCGGTCCTCAATAATTCCGTGCGCTGTTCAAAGGACAGGCCCTGGGGGCAATAGCCTCCGTCATACGGAACATGGCACGAAGTCTGATCGGACAGCATCTCCACCTTCACATTGCGGTCTACGGCATATTGCAGTAAATCCACTATATTTCCATGATATGCGATGGATACGCTTTCCCTTTTCGCAATAAATTCATCCGCCCAGGCAAATGCCTGCTCCAGGCTGTCTGTGACCCTGGACACCCAGCCCTGGTCATGCCTGGTCTTTATTCTGGAGCCGTCCACCTCGGCAATTATGCCCACGCCTCCCGCTATCTCAATGGCTTTGGGCTGTGCCCCGCTCATGCCTCCCAGTCCCGACGTGATAAACAGGTGCCCCCGGAGGTCTCCGTCCGCGGGTATTCCAAGTACCTTTCTGCCCGCATTCAAAAGGGTGTTGAAGGTTCCGTGTACGATTCCCTGGGGGCCTATGTACATCCAGCCTCCGGCAGTCATCTGTCCATAGCTGGACACGCCCATTGCGGTGGCTTTCGCCCAGTCCTCGGGATTGTCGAACATGCCCACCATCAGCCCGTTTGTTATGATTACCCTGGGACTGTGCTTCTGGGAATGGAACAATCCCATGGGATGCCCCGACATCATGACGAGGGTCTGCTCATCGGTAAGCTCCTCAAGATATTTTTTTATAAGCCGGTACTGCATCCAGTTCTGGCATACCTGCCCCGTTTCACCGTATGTGACAAGCTCATAGGGGTACAGCGCCACTTCGTGATCCAGATTGTTGTCTATCATGACCTGAAATGCCTTGCCTTCCAGGCATTTTCCCTTATATTCGTCTATTGGCTTTCCGTATATCCTCTCCTTTGGCATATACCTGTAGCCATATATCCTGCCCATTGTCATCAATTCCTCAAGGAATTCCGGCGCCAGGGTTTCGTGCAGGCTTTCCGGTATATAGCGCAGTGCGTTCTTCAGCGCCAGCTTTATTTCACGTTCGTTCAATGTAAGCTCGCGTTTGGGCGCTCTCCTTATCCCTTCTTTAAATACGGGATATTCCGGAAGCTCCTCTCCCAGCTTTATTGTCATGGCTTCTCCGATTTTTCTGTTTTCCAGCATGATATCACCTTCCTGTATAATAAATTTGTAATATATTTGCGTCTCTTTTGCAAGTCCCAAGCTCATTAAACCATATTTCAAGTCCGGTGCATATGCGTTAAAAAATGATTTCTCCCACACACTCTTCAACCTTTTCAACCAGCGATCCGTTAATGATCAATTCCTCGCAGTTGTTGATATCGTCATAAAGGGGCCTGTCCTCGTCCAGCTTTTCGACCTTTTCCCGGATCAGTTTGTACGCCGCTCCGGTGCCCGCGCCCATACCCCTGTCTCCACGCAGATCCACGGCCTGGCATGCACACATCAACTCTATTGCCAGCACCCTGCGCACATTTTCCAGAATACTTTTTGCCTTCCGCGCCGCAATTGTTCCCATGCTGACATGATCCTCCTGGTTTGCCGAGGACGGAATGCTGTCAACACTCGCCGGATGGGCCAGAACCTTGTTTTCGGACACCAGAGAAGCGGCCGTGTACTGGACTATCATAAATCCCGAATTGACGCCGCCCTTTTCTATCAGGAATGACGGAAGGCCGCTGAGGGAAGAATTGACCATTCTCTCTATCCGCCTTTCCGAAATATTTGCCAGTTCGGACAGGGCTATTCCCAGAAAATCAAAACTCAGCGCCATGGGCTGGCCGTGAAAATTTCCGCCGGACAGGCCTTCATTTGTCTCTGTGAATATGATGGGATTGTCGGTGACCGAATTCATCTCTATCTCCACCTTTTCCCTGACGTAATTGATAGCGTCCTTGCTGGCGCCGTGGACCTGGGGCGCGCATCTGATGGAATAGGCATCCTGCACCCTGAGTTCGCCCTGCTTTGATATGTTTTTGCTTCCTTTGATAAGCTCAAGTATGATTCTGGCCGTGTCGGTCTGGCCTTTGTGGGGCCTTACCTCATGTATGCGCAGGTCCAGCGCGTTGACCACTCCGTTGTGGGCTTCGAAATTCATTGCCGCGGCTATGTCGGCGGTTTTGACCAACCCTATTGCGTCATAAACCGTAAGGGCGCCAATGGCCGTCATCACCTGGGTTCCGTTTATAAGGGCAAGCCCCTCCTTTTCCGCAAGTTCGACTGTGGGTATTTCCGCCAGCTCCATAGCCTTTGCCCCATCATATATTTTGCCTTTATATTCGGCCTTTCCCACTCCCAGCATGGGAAGCACCATGTGTGAAAGGGGCACAAGGTCCCCGCTTGCTCCAAGCGAACCCTTTTCGGGTATTACCGGCGTCACACCCTTGTTCAGCATTTTTATCAGGGTATCTATTATTTCTATTCTCACCCCGGAATATCCTTTTGCAAGATTGTTGACCCGAAGCAGTATCACAGCTCTTGCGGCATCCCTCCCAAGACTGTCCCCCGCTCCCACCGCATGGGATATTATCAGGGTTCTCTGCAGGGTGCGCGATTCGCCCTTTGATATAACCCTGTCACAGAACTTTCCAAATCCCGTCGTCACGCCGTATACTATCTGCCCTTCATCCACAAGCCTGTCAACCACCCGGCGTGAGGCCAACACCCTCTCGGCCGCCTCCTCCGCAAGGACGACCTCCGCATTTTCCCGGCTGACCATGGCCACCTGCTCCAGCGTTAAATCTTTTCCTGTAATTATTACCTTTTCCAATTCCGCTACCTCCCGCTTCTTTCTATAAACGCGCAGCCGCGTTTCCAAATTAGTCATAAAAAACCCGCAGGCGGGTTTTCCAAGTGTGAAAAGTGTATATGACGCTCTCAAACTTTTCTTTCACGCTTACCCACTATGAACGGCGTTAGCCGCGTTTCAAAATCAGTCATAAAAACCCGCCTGCGGGTTTTCCAAGCGTGAAAAGTGTATATGACGCTCTCAAACTTTTCATTCACGCTATTCACGCTGTTATTGTGTGAGTAAATTATTGCTTTAACATATTAAAGTCAAAAATGGCAGTCACCTCAGTGACTGCCATCCTTTAAAAAAAATATATCCTGTATTTAATTTGTACCAGCTCTTCCGGCCGGTTTTTCCTCTGATCCTTATTCTCATAGAGAGCCCCTCATAAAAAGCCAACCTCAGCCCGCTGTCCGACCGTGTCCGCAGAGCTATTTTATCTATCATACCTTAAATTTATATATATGTACATAAAAATTTTATTTCTGACGATGCAGAAGGCGGAATTCCGACGGTGTAACCCCCTCATTCTTTTTAAACACAGAGCAAAAATAGCTCGTATCATTATAACCTATCCCCTCAGCTATATCCTTGACCGTAATATCCATCTCCCGTATCAACAGCTCCTTTGCCTTCTGCATCCTTAAAAGGGTCATATACACAAAGGGCCTCATATGGTACGTTTTATTAAACAATCTGCAAAGGTATTGAGGAGATGCACTTATGACATCTGCCATTTCCTCAATGGTAGGATTCCTGAAATAATTCTTTTCAATAAAAGTAATCACAGGTTCCAGCTGTTTCAGTTTTGAAACTCCCGCCGCCTCTTCCTCTTTTATTTTTTGGCGGCGCAGCTCTATAAGAAGACCGTAAAGCCTGGTTGAGCATCCATATCCCATGATAAGGCTTTTTGAGGAGGCCGCCAGGTATATTTCATTGATCATATTATCCAGGACCTTTATGTCGCTGAAGTATATTATTTCATAGCTCCCAAAGCCCAACGAATCCATCAGGAGACGGACGCCTTCGCCGTCGAAGCTCACCCAGTGGGTCTCCCAGGGTTCTTCCAGGGCATAGTATTCATGGGGTATACCGGGATAAAGCAGGAACCCGCTGTTCTTGCCTATTATAAATTCTTTGCCATCTATCAGAAGAATTCCTTTACCTCTGACACAGTGGATCCACTGATAGTCCGGGTAACCATTCATACGTTCGATATGATTTTGATTTGCAAGTCCCCCGACTCCCTTTACATAATATGGCAGCTTATCCTCTTCTGTAATAAGTGTAAACAGGTAATTATTCATGGCATTCCTTTCAAACCCTTAGTTTCATATATTTATATATGTATAATATACTGTTATGGAAACATATACAACAGTAATTTATAATGTAAATATAATTATATACTATGATTTCAGTGCTAAAATCTTATAGTTTGTTTTTAATAAGCAATTTCATAAGGGCGGAAGGTTAAAAGAAATTTTTAAAAAATTATAAAGGAGGTACCGAGCCCATGCCGGCTTTCATGATGTTTTGTGCGAGAGGCGGGGCAAGGGCATAAATATGGGTAAATTTATATTAAATATAATACACAGGCCTGAAATGGTCCCTGAATATGCTGAGAAGGTCACCGGTCAAGGTAAAAAAGAGGATATTTCCAGAAGCAATCTACTATCAGAATCTCTGGATATTTTTAAACTCCAGCAACAAATAGCTCATGAAAACGGCTTTAAGACCACAATACAAATGACTTATGCAAGCCTTTTCAACGAGGAAGCCGTCACGCTGGCAAAACAGCATCATGAAAAATACGGTGATGAAATAAGCTTGACTCTGCTGGGTCTGCCCTGCAAGGAATTCAGGGAAAAGTACAAAACCAAGGATTTCTGCATATGGATGTTTTCAATGGAAGACAAAAAGTCCATAGTGACGGATGTATTTGAAAAATTTCATGCCGCATTCGGCTTCTATCCAACTTCTACCGGATCTTATTATCTGGACGCCGAATTGACGAATTTTATAAAGCAGCAATATCCTATGGTTAAATGCGCTGTGGCAACCTGCTGGGAGGAAGGGCCCAAAGCCTACAGAACCTGCAATAATTCCTGGTATACCTTTTTTGACGGCGGACCCTGGAACCCCTGGATACCGTCAAAACAAAATACCCATGCACCGGCAGCCGGCATTGATGAAGACAGCGGTATAGTAGCTATTCCCCACTTATCCAGGGACCTCCTTGCCTGCTTCGACGGCAATGGCTCCAACTTCGGGACACATCCCCAGAATGTACTGAGAGGTATGATTTATAAGGATGGAGAATATCCCTATCTCTACAATCTCATTGACCAGTACAGGTCTCTTCAGAAATACAATAACGGCTATGCTTACAATATGATGTTCGTGGGTCCCGGCTGGATGAATAAAATGGGGCGCTGGGAAGCTCCCTATGAACTGCTTGTAAAGAGTTACAGGGATGGAATGGCTTACTATGCCGGGCTACGGGATAAAGGTGAAGCAGAAGATATGACCATGACCGAATTTGCAGACTGGTACAGGGCCAATAAAACTTACACCGAACCCGAATGCGCACTCTGGAAAGATATCCTGTACGGCTCTGAAAAACAGCTGTTCTGGTATGCAGATCCTTTCCTGCGCACCTGTATCGATATGAACCAGGGCGGGGCCATTATAGATCTGAGGCCTTATGCCGCCAAGTTGGAGCGGCCTGTGGGCATAGGTACAAAACATGTACAGGATGCTTCATATCCGTTTTTGATACAGTCCATGTACAGGGCCGGGTATTTCACACATTATGCTGGAGAAGGTACAATTAAAAGCTGTAAAATAAGCTATAAAGGCGAAGAAGTCGACCTGTGCCTCTGCAGGACCAAAGCAGAATTCTCACAAAATGGATCAGATAGAATCGTAACACTTGACCCTGTGGAAATTAAATTCAGCGACCTTACAATAAAGCTGGTATCCATTTTCACCTTTACAGAGGGCTCAGGCAGCATAAAAATATCCAGAAAGATAATTGAAATGAGCAGTCCCGATGCTGTTGTCCATGTGAATGAGTATATTACCGCCTGCTATGGTACCACTGAATATCCGGAAGACATGTGCGGAATAGTTCTCAAATGCATTGGAAAGGAACATACCAAAGAGCTCGTTTACAATTATAAATGCCGTGAGGAAAGCCTTTCCGGCATTGAGAAGCTCGAAGCAGTCATACCTCAGATAAATACAAGGCTGTCGACAGTCCCTGTCACCGGCGGATCCGAAGGTTATATCAGAGAAGGCTATGCATTCTCCCCAATGTTTACACTTGGCATAACAAAAAATATTTCAAATAAAGAGGAGCTGATTACATGTCTCAATCTGGAAAAGGCAGACTGAATTACAGATGTCCCTCCTGCTTTATGAGGGATCTTGATATCGATATGTTTTATGACAGTGACAAGGATGAATACTATTGTCTCAGGTGCCAGTTCACAGGAAGTGAAAAGGAAGTTATTGAAAAGAATGAAATGGCACGCTTCAGATATAAAAATATTCTGAAAAGAATTACTGACTTTGATTAGGGAAAACTCCGGGTATACTTTTCAAGTGGCCCGGAGTTTTTCTGTTTTAAATTATGCATGGTTAGTTGCTCCGGTAAGCTCGCTACCGAGTATCCTCATCAGCTGCTTTTCATTTATGCCCGTGGGAATTCCCTGGTGGTGCCAATGTTTCCTGCAGCCGCAGTAGTCCAGCAGCACACACTGTGGAGATACTCCTTTTTCCACCAGCATCCAGCCTCCTGAAATAAGGTTCAGGACACAGGATACCCCTATGACTCCATCCCCCGGGCCAAACAGTGAGCCGTCTGTTTTTGAAGACGCTATGGAAGACTCGTGAGGGACCATTTTTACCTGGAAGCCTTTATGCCGGCCCAGCTTTGCCAGACCGTTGACAGAACAGCTCTCCGAACACCCCGCACAGATGAAGCCTCTTCCCTGAACCCTTGCATGGCATTTGCCCTTCTCAGGACTGCTCATGCAGGTGGGCAGCAACAATATCTTTTGCGCGGCCTTTATAAAATCATCATGATATATGCGGTTCATGATTTCAGCGCCCACCATATTCAAATGGTATTCTATTTTACGGCGGCCGCAGAATACCACATCCTCGTGCCACCGGTGGCCCTGAAGCTCATACTCTAAGAAATGCCCCACATTGGAAGTATATTCATCCAACTGCAGCAGGCTCTGTTTTTCAAACCAGCCGGCAAATGAGACAGCCGAAGCAATAATTTTTTCAGCTTCATTTCCAGGAAGCTGTTTTAAATGCTCCCTCCATTTATTCAGCCGCTTTACTTCCTGTTTGAATTCACCTGCCGCTTCAAGCCAGGTTATTAGGATGCCGAGGTGATTTACGTCATATCTGAGTACAGGAGCCTCTTCCAGGGTTTCGCCATATAGGAAAACCGTAGAAAATATGCCTTTCATAAAATCCATTCCCTGCTTGAAGCCTTTTTGTGTCCCACGCAAATTTGATATGCCGGTCAGAAACCGCCCGGATATATTTCCAAGCTTATCCGCGGCAGCGCCATAGGTCTTCCAGTATAGCCCCATGATCAGCAGCTCCAGAAAAGCCTCTTCGGGACAGAAATTTTTCTCTTTTGAATGGGTTGATTGATAAGAACCAATTGAAAACTGCAACTGTTTTTTTGCTTCCGCCAATATTTTATCAGTAAAGGCAGCAATACTGAAGTAGTACATCTCGGAGTCAGGCTGACTTTGCTTGAGCGAATAGGTGATTGTATCCATCAATGAGACCCCCAAAAAGCAAATTGAACTTAATAGTATTAATATACTACTTTTTTTGTCTTTTTGCATCTTAACGCATTCTGAAATATATCCTGAATATTTTAAAGGAGCTGTTGCATATGCACAGCTCCTTTTGTATCATTTGTTATATCACTTACAGATTTTCTTTTATCTTATGAGTATATGCCGCATAATTACTTCTGGCTCTCTTTGTATGCATCTGTCTGATTTTTGACTTCAGCCAGGACTTTATCAATATTTGCGGCTTCCAGCTTGTCATCCAGCGTCTTAAAAGCAGAATCCACATCTTTTACCATACCCAGATAAATCGGATTAAGGTATTGGACCAGGACCTGATTGAGATTTGCGACTTCCGTCTTTATATTATCTGTATTTGGCGTAAACGCAGCGTATACATACGGTTTTACCTGGCCTTTTGCATCCTCTCTCAATTTAATATACTCATCGCTCCATGACGCCTGTACCTTGAGCAAATCTTTATTTGTGAACCAGAAACCGGATACATCCGGCGGATAAGTGTTTTTATCAGCGGTCACACCGTCCGGAAGATCAATCTTGCCGTCTTTGACTACAAAGTTGATCCCTTCCAATCCATAATATACCAGCTGGTCATAATCCGGGTCTTCCATAATCAGATCCATTGCCATTAAAGTTCTCTCGGGGTTCTTTGACTTTGCTGCCACTGCAAATCCGTTATTGATGTACGGATCGGCAGGATATGTACCTTTGGCGCTCAAGGAAGGCAATACCTTTATCTCCCAGCCATTTGCCTTTGCCTTGTCCAGGGTGGACTGCATATCTACCGTATTCCCGAATCCCACCGCCGATTTGCCCTGTTCAAAGGAATCCTTGCTGCGGACCTTGTTTGAATACGCATTTCTGTTTATATATCCTTTGTCATACCAGGATTTCATAACCTTTGCGGCATTTTTGAAATCAGTCAGGACCGGTTCATCGGTCATCTTGTATAAAGCGCCCTCAGGATCGTCAGTATCGGTAACTATGCCCGAGCCTCCGCTGGTTGCGGCAAACAGATCCCACCAGCTTTTTGATGAGGAAGCCATCTGATAGAAAAAGGCCCTTGCAATATCGAAAGAATAATCTATATTTAGCGGAACCATACCAGGTTCATTTTTCTTTATTGCATCCAAATACGGTTCTATATCCAGCCAGCTCTTTACTTCAGGCACATTATATTTTTTTCTTAAATCTTCTCTTATTGAAAACTCATATACTTTTTTATCAGGTGTGGAAGTGGGAACCATAAATATCTTGCCGTTTAAAAGAGATTCTTTCCACGCTATGGGGTCAGTTGCTTCATAATGCTTGGGCATGTAAGTTTTAAGCATATCTTCATTCAATTCATAAAAAGCGCCTTTAGCAGCCTCTTGTCCATAATAAGCCCAGTTGGCCGTAAATATCCAGTCTATGTTCTCCCCGGAAGCCAGTACAAGAGGATATTTTGACTGCAGATCCCCCCATCCTATATAGTTTATCTTCACAGTTGCGTTAATATCTTTTTTAAGTTTTTCATTGAGCTTGGTCAACACGGCATCCATGCCCGGTTGGCGATCTCCCAGTAAATAGCCCGTCAGTTCCACCTCTTTAGACGTGTCAATTTTGCTGCCGCCGGTATCGGTAGATGATGTTACGGTTGTTCCTCCCGACACATCTGTAGTATCTCCGCTTGACGGGCTTCCGCCGCAGCCTGCCAATACGGTTGTCAATGCCGTTACAAGCGCTAAAGACAAACAGAATGTTTTTACAACTTTTTTTACAAGCATTTTTTATTCCTCCAATTTAAATATTTATCAATATCTGGGATACCCAGTATCAACCTTTAACAGCTCCTATAGTCACTCCTTTAACAAAATACTTCTGTACGAACGGATATAAAAATACTATGGGACCTGCGGAAACCACAGTCATTGCGAGTTTTAGTGTTTCCTTCGGCATATCCAGCCTTGTCACAAAACTGGACATGCTCGACGACATATTGGCGTTTGATAAAATCTGATAGAGAACATATTGCAGCGGGAATAATTTATCGTTCTGCATGAACATCATTGGCGTCCACCAGTCATTCCAGTAGCCAAGAGCAGTAAACAACCCTATTGAGGCCAACGCCGCTTTTGACAGCGGGAGCACCATTTGAACAAATATCCTGAAATCTCCCGCCCCATCGATTTTTGCCGACTCCACCAGCGAATCCGGGATCGACCCTTTTATAAAATTTCTGAGTATTAAGATATTCATAGCGCTGAACATGGGAACCAGCAGCAGAACAAGAATATTGTCCTGGAGATGCAGCGTATTTGAAACAATGATATAGTACGGAGCCAGGCCTCCGTTAAACAGTGTTGTAAAGAAAATAAAGAAAGCAAGGGCGTTTCTGTACTTTATTTCCCTTCTGAACATCACATAGGCCGCCATTGAGGATAAAAACAATGATATGGCAGTTCCAACCGCCGTAATAAAAATTGTAACCGCATATGCCCTGAGTATTTTTTCAGGATATGTAAATAACATCGAATACGCATCCACCGAAAATTCTTTCGGAAATAAAGAGAACCCATAATTCAAAATATAGTGTTCGGATGTAAATGAATTTATTATTAATATTAAAAACGGCATAACGGTAAATAATCCAAACAATCCGACTACAACATATGAAATAATGTTAAGTGCAATATAATCTGCTGATCTTTTCAAGTCACCGACCTACTTTCAATAAGATTTTAATTTTGTCAGTTTGACAATTAAACTTTTCAGAACAGCGCGTTTTCGTTATCAATCTTCCTTACGATACCGTTTACTAACAATATGATCACGAAGCATAAAACAGATTGATAAAAGCCCGCGGCTGAAGCCATGCCAAAGTCCTGAGTGCCCATCAAAGACCTGAATACCAGAGTATCGATAATATCGGTGGCATCCATCAGGATTCCATTATTTCCGATAATGTTGTAGAACATATCGAATTCTCCCCTTAATATTTTTCCAACCCCCATAAGAACCAGAACTATAATCGTCGGCTTTAATAAAGGCAATGTTATTTTTCTTATTTTCTGGAACATGTTAGCACCGTCTATTGTGGCGGCCTCATAGCATTCCTGGTCTATTCCCATGATGGCGGCCAGATAAAGCACGCTGCCGAAGCCCACCCATTTCCACACATACATGACAGGCAGCAATATCAGCCAATTTTCCGGATTTGCATAGATGTCGACGGGCTGTCCTCCGAAATTTTTAATCAAAGTGTTAACAAGTCCGTAATCGTAGTTAAACAGGTTATATATAAAAGCTGCTACCACCACCCAGGATATGAAATAGGGAAGAAACATAAATGACTGTGCTACCTTTTTAAACCATTTGCTGGTTATTTCAGAAATCATTATTGCCGTTATAATTGAAAAAACCGTATAGAAAGCAAGAAAAATAAGGTTATACATTATTGTGTTTTTTGTTACCTGCCAGGCTTTTCCCGATTCAAAAAAGAACCTGAAATTTTCAAACCCGTTCCAGGGGCTGAACAGTATGCCGTCTCTGATGTTGAATTCCTTAAAGGCAAGTATTATCCCACCCATGGGAATATAGGCAAATATTATAAAATACAGCGCTACGGGTAAAAACATGAGGTATAATACTTTATTCTTGTACACTTCGCTGAAAAAACCCCTGTTTTTTCTTAAGTCCATCCTTTAACCACTCCTTAATAACTTTAATTTCTGCATAAATTGGATCGAAAATATGATAGTTATGTAATATCAACAACTTTATTTTAAAGGCTGGAAACTCTTTTTTAAACGCCATAGAATTACTATTACCTTTGTAATTTTATGATGTTTTTCGAATTATTTTTGTACTTCAAACATTGAATATACAAAAAATTTTTATCCTTTCCGGTCCGACAAAAAAATACCGTTCCGGGTGCAATAACCACCCGTTCCGGTATTTTGACATGTGTATTCAGATTTATTCAAATCGTCTTTTGGCTTACACTTTTTCCCATCCATAGAAATGCACTTCTGGGCATTTCTATGGATTTATTTGCGCATCTCTTTCTTGTATTCTTCCGTCTGGTGTTTCATCTCATCCATCACTCTGCCGATTCCGGCCGCTGTCAGCTTTTGATCCAAAGTGCCAAAAGCCTTGTCTATATCTTTCACCATGCCCAGATTTATGGGATTGAAGTACTGTACGACCACCTGATTCAAATTGGACACCTCGGGCTTTATATTGGATAGATCGGGGACAAACGCGGCATATACATATGGAGCCGCCTGCTTTTTCGCCTCTTCTCTCAGCTTCAGATAATCATCATTCCAGAATTCCGGCATTTTGAGATTGTTTTTGTTGGTGAACCAAAAGCCGGACAGATCCGGAGAATAAGTATTTGTTTCCGGCGAAACTCCATCCGGAAGCCCGACTTTACCGTTTCTCACCACATAATTTTTGCCTTCTATCCCGTAATAAACGAGTTGGTTATACTCCGGATCTTCCATTATAAGATCCATTGCCATCATTGTCCTTTCGGGGTTCCTGGACTTTGAAACTATGGCGAAGCCACTATTGGTATGCGCATCCCTGGGATACGTCCCTTTTTTGCTTAGACCCGCTATTATCCTGACTTCCCATCCAAGGCTTCCGGTCTTGTTTATTATGTTTTGCATATCCACAGTGTTCCCGAAGGCCACCGAAGATTTTCCGGCTAAAAACAGGTCCAGGCTCCGTACTTTATTTGAAAACGCATTTTTGTTTATATATCCTCTTTCATACCAATTTCTTATGGTTCCGGCGGCTGCTTTATAACTGCCTACTACCGCCGGATCTGTCATTTTTATGAGTTCCCCTTCAGGATCGTCAGAATCGGTTACTATGCCGCTTCCTCCGCTGGATGCATAAAACAGGTCAAAATAACTTTTTGAGGTTGCTGTCAGTTGATAAAACAGGGGTCTTGTAATATCTATGGCACTGTCCACATTTATGGGGACCATGTTTGGCTCATATTTCTTTATAGCCGCCAGATATGGTTCAATGCCAAGCCATCGCCTGACTTCCGGAACATTGTACTTTTTTCTCAGATCCTCCCGTATTGCCACTTCGTTTACTTTAATATCAGGAGTCGATGTATGAACCATAAAAAGTTTTCCTCCAATAAGGCCTTCTTTCCATGCCTCAGGATCCTGAGCCGAATAATGTCTGGGCATATATTTTTTAATCATATCCATCCTGATCTCAAGAAATGCCCCTTTTGCAGCCTCCTGCCCATAGTAGGCCCAATTGCCCGTAAATATCCAGTCAAGATCCTCTCCTGAAGCAAGCACAAGAGGGTACTTTGACTGTAAATCCCCCCAAGCTATGTATTTTATATTCATGGTAGCATTGATATCCTTCAGAAGCTTTTCATTGAGGCTGGCCAGCACATCATCCATTCCGGCCTGCCTTTCACCTATCAAATAACCCGTCAGCCCGACCTTATTCGCAGTATTGGCGAGGCTGCCGGCTTCAGCACTGTTTTGGGCCGTTGAACCGGAATCTCTGTAAAAGGAGCTTATATCCGCCATTGAAGTACTTTCTCCGCAAGCCGACATTAAAAGAAAAATAATAAGGGAGAGAAAAAGACTGATTATTTGAATTAACCTCATCATATTAGTTCCTCCACATTATTAACAAGAATGATTTAATTATCAAAATTAATTATATCATGTTTACATAAAAATAAAATCATGGCCTGCAAACATATATAGTATTTCCAATCCGGCCAACCACAGGCTCTGTTTACTTTTGCCTTCCGGATATGATACTATATAACTATTGTGAAACCCTGCCAACTTTAGGAGTGATGTCTGCAATGCTGAAACTTATTATTGTTGATGATGAAAAAACAACAAGAGATAGTCTTGAAGCGTACATCCCATGGAAAGAGCTTGGTATTGATGCGGTCAGTACGGCCAAAAACGGTTTAGCGGCCCTTGAGCTGGCAGAAAAATCCGCTCCCGACATAATCATTTCCGATGTACGCATGCCAAAGATGGACGGTATTGAGCTTGCCATGACCGTGAGGTCCCGATATCCGCAATGCAAAATAATATTTTTGAGCGGATATTCCGACAAGGAATACCTGAAATCCGCCATTAACCTGAAGGCCGTCAGTTACATAGAAAAACCTATTCAGATAGATGAAATCAAATCTGTAGTAAGTGAAACCGTTGCTTTATGTAAGGAAGAAGAGCAGCAAAAAGCCCATGCCGATAAGTTAAACAGCATATTGAATGAAAATGAACCCCTTATCAGGCAGGAAATAGCCCTTGAACTTATTAAGGACAACCCTGACATTACTTCTTTATCTGCCAAATATGAGGATTTATTCGGTATAATAAAATCCTGCCAAAGTTTTGGAGTCTTTTCCATCTCCATAAATTGGGACAGAATTGTCAGCAACGATACGAGACTTGACTGTAAAAGACAACTGCTTAAATTATTCAGCGGGAATACGGATTTTTCCTTTCACAGCCTGCCAGGGTTCACAGAAGATAATATTATGGCTATAATAGCTGCAAAAGTCCACGAAACTGACTATACAAATTACCAAATAGCGCTTAAACTGTCAGAGGAGTTAACCAGCCCTTCCAAGGGTCTGTTCACCTTCACCATCGGAATAGGACCTGTCTCTGCGGATTTCTCTGCCTTGCAGGCTTCCTGGTCCTGCGCCTGCTTTGCGGTACAAAAGCAATTTTATTGCGATTCAAAAAATATATTTGAGTACACCGAAAGATCCGGATCATCTTTTGAAGCCGACAAAAATATTTTCTCCGAATTCAAGAGCATATTAAAAAAGCAGGACCTTAAAGGAGCAGGCAATATTATAGCATCTGTCACCAAATCAGCGGCGGCAAAAATGGACAGCGATATAAACAGTGTAAAAAACACCTTTTTCAATTTATTGCTTATTATTTTTGAAGTAGCCCGTGAAAACCATTTTATAAATAAAACCAGAGATAGCGAAAAGAAATACATATGGCAGGAGATCGATGCCACAAAAACCCTGTCCTCCCTGTCGAGATACGTAACATCCCATTTAGAAGCCGTACTTGCCCCGGTAAATGATAAAGATTCGATAAACAGAAAAATCCATGTGATCATGAAGTATGTACATGAGCACTATGCTGAAAACGGCTTGACCATACAGGCCATAGCTCAAAATGTTTATTTAAGCCAGACATATTTGTGCGCTTTTTTCAAAAAATCTACCGGCAAAACCCTTAATGAGTACATAACCGAGGTCAGAATTGAAAAATCAAAAGAGCTTTTAAGCAATATTGATATCAAGCTCTATGAAGTTGCAACAAGCATTGGTTTTACCGATGCCAACTATTTTTCTACTCTATTTAAAAAATACACCGGTTGTACCCCTTCAGAGTTTCGCGAAAGGGTTTATCATGATTAAAAAGTTAATTAAGTATATTAACGATCTGGGTATCAGAGTAAAGCTTTTTATCTGTCTATTTCTAATGATATCCATCCCCTTTTTGATATTTATCGGAATCAACTCCTATGTGACTTCAAAAGACAGCGCCAGCCAAGCTCTGGATTCATCCCGGAAAATGTTGCTGCAGGCCAAATCCTCACTGGAGTACAAAGCCAGTTATATTAAAAACGCCATGGATATACTCGCTTTAAACGATACAATCCAGGAACTGGTCTTTACCAGCGCCTCCGCTTATGACAATGATATAGGGTTGTGGATGAATGACAGAGACAGGTTTGCAAAGCTGTTATACAGCATTCAGAGCAATCCTGATATATCCGGCCTCCAGCTCTACATGAGCGACGGTCTGGCCAATGTCTCCGAAACCGAAGAATTTTTGCGTATGGACAAAGTCACAGATTCAAAATGGTTCAAGGAAATGAAATCCACCGGTGAGGTATACAGATGTTTTCCTTCACAGTATTTCCCCGGTCCGGACAAGGAAAATTGTATCTCTTTCCTGCGGATAATATCCCGCCCTCTGGATGTCAACAATGCCGCCGGAATAATTAAAGCCGATGTGCCAGAGAAAAATATAACCGATGTCCTGGAACAGGCTCTCTTCACCAAAAATACCGAAGTTATACTGATAAATCAAAGTAATGAAACAATAAGCTCCGCCGGCAAAAACAATTTCTCCGATTCTTCAATATATTCCGACGCAATTAAATCTATTGATTATAACAAACTGCATAACAGCTTCTGGAAAACGGTGAACCTGAGTAATGAAAAAATATTATTAGGCGTGGAATCCATTGATAAAACCGATTGGAAACTCATTCTGATGGTCCCTTACAAAGATATCCTGGAGCTCAACACCAAGTCAAGGAATCAGATGATATTGATACTTGTCACCGTTTTGCCGCTGACCCTTCCACTGTCATATTGGGTGGCGGCTTCCAGCACACGGCGTATACGAAACCTCATATCCCACATGAGGATGGTGGTACAGGGAAACTTCAATATAAGTATCCTGCCCAGCAATAATGATGAGATCGGTGAGCTGACTCACAATTTTAATTATATGCTGACGCGTATAGCAATATTGATAGAAAACCAGTACCAGCTGGGACAAGAGGTAAAAAATCTCGAATTAAAGGCATTGCAGGCCCAGATCAACCCCCACTTTCTATACAATACTCTGGATCTTATAAATTGGATGTCCATAAAATACAGCGCTCCCAAAATAGGAGAAGTCATAACCTCACTGTCAAAATTTTACCGGCTGAGTCTGAGCAAAGGAGAAGACCTCGTCCCGTTTAAAAATGAGCTTGATCAGGTAAATGCCTATGTTCAGATTCAAAATATGCGCTTTGACAACGAAATAAACTTCATAACAGATATTCCCGAAGATCTCTATGACTATAAAATACTAAAAATAACTCTCCAGCCTCTCATAGAAAATTCCATTCTGCACGGGATATTTGAAAAGGACAGCGAATCCGGAACTATCAAAATAAGCGGCCGGCTCACTGACAATGAAATCTCAATTTTCGTTGAGGACGACGGCGTCGGTATTCCCGAAGAAAAGCTCAATACTCTGCTGAAAAGTATCGATACCAAAGACCTGCATGGCTATGGAGTCCGAAATATCCATGAACGCCTTCAGTTGAAATACGGGGAAAAATACGGGTTATTTTATTCAAGCACAGTGGGCGCCGGAACCCGGGTTGAAGTGAGGATACCTGCGGAAAAATAATGTAAGTCTGATTATTGCCCGGTTTTAATCATGGCGGAAAATATAGAAAAACCCTCCCGGTGATGGTTGTATTCCATCCGGGAGGGTTTTCAGGCCGTTTTTATTATGGTCTTATATATATTTTGTACAATATCTGCGCAACCTCGGCCCTTGTGATATTTGAGACCGGATTAATCTTATTGCCGCTTCCGACAACCAGACCGGTCCTGACCATGGCGATTACATCCTGCAGTGCATAACCAGCTATGGAGGATGAATCCGTAAATTTAGCAAGCTCACCTTGACTTCCGCCCTCAAGTTTTATACCGGCGGCCTTCATTGCTTTAATTGTCAGCACCATCATATCCTGCCTGGATATATCTGCCTCAGGACTGAATTTGTTGTTGCCGGTACCTGCGGTTATTCCAAGCGTTTTTGCTATTGCAATCTCATTGTAATATACGTCGGTGCTTTCTACATCTGAAAAGCTGTCACTATAATCAGCGGACAATCCCAATGTCTTAACCAGCCACATAATAAATTCTCCTCTGGTTATTTTACTGTCAGGGCTGAACAGCATATCGGATGTTCCTTCTGCTATTCCCTTTGAAGCCAGCACCTCTATGGGAGTTCTTCCCCAGAATTTTTCCGGCACATCCGAAAATGTTTTATTTACAAACACTACTGTGTATTTACTGAAATGTGTTGCCGTAAAAGTCACCATGCCTGTCTCCGGATGGTATTTTCCGCTGGGTACTGGGGTAACTCCGCCATTATCATCCACATACCACACCGTAATATGCTCATATCTTTCAAATTCCTCTTCCGTGGGATCATATGGTATAGTCACTGTTACAGGTGCATTTTGATTGCTCCACTCTACCGCCTTGTCATCTATCAATACCTCCAGGTTTACTGCAGGTCTGCTACCGGCCTCTTCCCCGTATGAAGCATCCATATCTGAAATATCCGCAGCCGCTATTTTCAGTACTATATTTTTTGCGTCTGCCACATCCGGAATTCCAAACATATTTGCCGATACGACTATAGTCCCTATATCAGTGATTATTTCCACTTTGACTCCGGGATCACCGGATGCCAGTGCCAATTTAGGCAATTGGACGGAATATCCTTTGGCCTCCTGCGCTTTCGGTATTTCCACCAATACAAGCCTATTGCCTTGGCCGTCCGCATGGGCATTTTCCAGAGCTTTCTTAAAATACTCCTCACTGATCGGCGCTGCTGCCGCGATCCCCGTTTTTGAATCCGTTTTCGGTATTTCAATGATCTTTATGGTGTCCTCAACCACTTTGACCTTTTCCGGTTCAGGCGTTACGGGGGACGTTGGCGATGTCGGTGCAGAAGGCGCCACTGGTGTACCGCTCACACTTATTCCGGCCGACTCGTTTCCTGAGGTATCAACCGTCTTTAAAGATATCTCATAGGATATTCCATTCCCAAGTCCGGTGATTTCTGCCTGCCGGATGTCTTTGGCTATATTTTGTACAGTTATGGCAGCTCCCGTAGCTGTAACAATAACATGATCAAAGTCTTCATCCGGCGGATCGGTCCATACCACCGTCAACCTGCCGCTTCCCGGAATGACCAATGCCCCTGTGACTTCACCCGGAGCCGTATCATCAGGTATGACGGCATCTGACGGCGTACCGCTGACCGTTATCCCCTGGGATTCATTTCCCGATGTGTCAACAGTCCTGAGTGAAATATCGTAGGAAACTCCATTTTCAAGTCCGGTGATAGTGGTCTGCCGGATACCTTTATTTACATTTTGCACGTCTATTGCCGCACCCGAAACCGTAACGACAACATGATCAAAATCTCCATTGGCCGGATCGGTCCATTTCACCGTCAGCCTTCCGTTTCCGGGAATGACCGATACTCCTCCGACTTCGTCCGGAGCCACGGTATCAGGTCCGTTTGGAGCAGTGTTTACCATGACGCCCGGCGACTCGTTTCCCGCAATATCCACTGCGGATATTTTCAAGTTGTATGTATCTCCGTTTGAAAGACCTGTCAGTGTTGTGATCCCGGTCCATTTATCCGCATAGTATACACTGCCTGTATCAATATCTGCGATCTTTATTTTGGAGAGATCCCTGTCCGCAGGATCGGTCCAGGTCAATGTAATTGTTCCGTCACCGGCTGTTGCCAGTACATATGTCACATCTCCAGGAGCCGTTGTATTAGGCAGTACTGTGATACTGGAAGCAGCAGTACGGTTTCCGTCGGGATTGACCGCGGTGATGGCAGCAGTACCCTGTCCCACAGGTATGACAACACCGTTGGCAACCGTTGCTACGGCCGGATTGCTGGAGGACCATATCTCATCGTTTCCTGCCGCATCACTGGGAGTAATGACCGGTGTCAGGACGCCGGCAGCTCCGCCTTCCTCCAATGTGAGGCTTTCAGGGCTAAGAACCATACCCTGGACGGATACCGCATTTTTGGTAAATGTCAGATTGTCAAGGTATACATATTTACCTGCCGGTCCGTCCGAATAAACACCTATTTCACACTGTCCGCCGGTAACCTGGATATTGTCGGATACGACTATCTGCGTCCATGCGGAAATAGCTGTTTCTTTTAAAGAATAAATATTTTCCGTACCGTCAGAATTTTTGGCGTAAATATTGCAGGTATTTTGACCTCCGCTGCTCTGTACCCATGCCTTTAAAGTATAAGTGCCGTTTGGAAGCCCGGTAACCGTCTGTTTCATTTCCGCCTTATACTGTGAGGACGCACCCTGTTTCCAATAAAAGCTGCCTGTGGATTGTCTGCCCGACACATTTGTATTTGCCGCGCCTCCCGCATTATCCGAAACAGTCCATCCCACCGGTGTTTTCACCACAATCCGGTCGGCCTCAAAATCAGGATTATTCAGATAATTGTTTCCCGGGGAGACCGACCATGTGCCAGCCTCGGCATTTAAGCTCCACTGGCTTAAATTGTTGAAATAAGGCGTTGTACCGTTGAAGGACAATGGCATCCACTCATTGTATCCGATTCCGTTTGCCGCAAAATCGCTCCACCTGTCGCCTGCAAATATTACTGTCGTTCCGGCCGTTC
The DNA here is from genome assembly GCA_023397905.1 of Bacillota bacterium. Lineage (GTDB taxonomy): Bacteria > Bacillota > Clostridia > Acetivibrionales > DSM-1351 > Ruminiclostridium. The sequence goes on from JAEWSZ010000034.1 coordinate 28,179, forward strand.
CATTTACAGTCACAAAGAAGCCTGTCTGTGAGTTGTGGCAGTAGTTCTGCTGAGTCCCCTCCAGGTTGTATCGGGGACTGTATGGCCCTAAAATATTGCTTGCCTGTATTACGTAGCAGTTTGATGAATTCCAGCCATATAGATCCGAAGAAGCTATATAGTAATTTCCGTTGTACTTGAACATGCAGTTTCCTTCCATTCCGGCGCCTGAGTATACCGGTTTCAGCTTACCGTCAGGAGTTGTGTTTTCGGGCGTCAGCTTTATGGAAAGAAAATCCCTGTCGTCAAGCGGAGCAACGTATATGTTGGCCCGGCCGCTTGCGCTGGAACATATCAGGTATGCTTTTCCGTCATCATCCTGAAATATGGTCTGGTCTCCGGTTCCGTTATTAACGAACGGAGGGTTCATATCCACGTGATCAAATACAAATTTTCCGGACGGTGAATCACCTGTTGCATAAAATAACTTATTTACAGCGCCTCCCCCAAATACGATCTGTGAAACCAGTACATATTTTTGGGTATTCCTGTTGAATGCAACGCCCATACGGCCGATCCAGGATAAGGCCTTGCCGTCCATTGAAGCGGGAACATCCACGTCGGTCATAACGTCGCCTTCATTTTTCCAATTTACAAGATCTGTGGACGAATAACAGCTGAAGCCTGCGAAAATATCGGTGGATAATTTTCCTGCTGCGGGATTTGCCGCATAAGTCTCGGCTTCTATGTAATGAACGCCATACCAGTAGTAGGTATCGCCAAATTTAAATATTCCGCCGCCCTGGGAGTATATAGGATTCCCGTCGGTGTCTTTATAAAAAATATCATTGGTAATGGTGGTGTTGGTTTGCGCCACTGTGACTGTACAAGAGGCTGTATGGTTTCCATCTGCTGTAGTTGCCGTTATGGTCGCTGTGCCGGGTCCTTCCGAAGTAACTACGCCGTCTAAAACCGCAGCTACACTTGCATTGCTTGTAGACCAGGTTATTTCAGTGTTTGATGCTTCTGCAGGACTAAAAGCCGGTATCAGTCTCCCGGTCACTCCTCCCTTCGGCAGTGTAATGGTTGAACGGTCAAGGGTTATTCCCGCAACGGGTACATTTGGCGTAACTGTGACCGCACATTCTGCCGTTTTACTGCCGTCTGCCGTGGTGACAGTTATAGTCGCTGTTCCGGCTCCTACCGGAGTAACGACACCGTTTAAAACCGCTGCAACGGCGGGATCGCTTGTGGACCAGCTTATGCCCATATTGTTGGCGTTGTCCGGCGAGATGGTGGGAATCAGAACTGCTTTGGAACCTCCCACAGATAAATTCAACGTCATATGATCAAGAGTTATCCCGTCTACGGGAACTGTCACAGTTACGTTGCAGGTTGCGGCTCTTGTCCCGTCGGAATTTCTGGCGGTTATTACAGTTGTTCCGGCTCCCACGCCGGTAACCACACCACCCGCCACGGTTGCCACTTCAGGGTTGCCGGTTGACCATATTAATGTCTTATCGGTGGCGAATTCCGGAGAAATCACGGGGACTATTGTACCCGTTACGTGAGGAGCTAAAGTCAGAGTTACAGGAGAAATCGCCAGTTTGTAAATAGGGATATTTAAACTGTTTACCAGGTTTATTACAGCCATATCTAAAGCCTGTGTATCCGAATCTATCTGAGACTGCGGTGCAGTTGCCGCTGCATAGTCAGTCCGGGCCGCTGCCAGAGCTGAGTTGTATGCGGCCAGGCTCCCGGCTGAATAATCGCTGTCAGAATATATTTTTACCGCAAAAGCGTTGTCGATGGCCTTTTTAAGGTTCATGAGATTGACTACCGCCGTTCCTGCGACCTGTATCGTTACTGTTTTAGCAGTAATATCCGCCGCTGCTCCATCGGCTGTATATGATTCCGCAGATAATGTAACCGTCGAAGTTCCCGGTGCTATGGCAAACACTTCACCGGTAACCGGATTTACAGAAATGATATTCTCATCGCCCGAGCTCCATGTATAGGATTTGCAATCGGCATTTGCCGGGGTAACGGCGCCTGTCAGTTTTAGAATATCTCCCGTATTGGCATTTACGGTGGTGCCGTCTACATTGATCCCGCTATTTTGAATATTCAGTCCTTCGAGAATAATGGGACTGTGTACCTCCACCGTACAGGTCGCCTTTTTCGACGGATCGGCCACAGAAGCCGCTGTGATGACAGCAGTTCCAATGCCCGCAGCCGTTACTTTTCCTGTACTGTCAACAGCTGCAACGCCGGTATCCCCGGATGACCATGTAACAGATCTGTCCAGTTCACCTACATTTGGATTTATCACGGCTTTCAGCTGTGCCTCACTGTTAGGCGTACCCGTAACATTTATCAGACTCAAGGATGTCTTGTTCAAGGTCACCGAAGCGACCGATGGTGTTGCGCTATAGACATTGAAATTATCAATATACGCCGAATTCCACGTTGCCGTACCGGACGCCCTTGTCATTACAAATTCTATTTTAGCCACATCACTTGTGTATGCAGTTGAGCTGTCAAATGGGATATTTGTTATTGTTGATGTTTTTGCGGGATTACTTTTATTGGTCACCGTCAGATCCATCACTTTATTTACAAAATCTATAGCGATGTGAACATTATATGTGGTATTGTTCACGTTAAATCCCGTTCCCACAGTAGTTGCGCTGATTACATTGCTCACATTTGAACTGCTGGTCACACCTCCGGTGCCATATAGTATTTCGGAACCGGATTTGTATTGTAAAGTAATATACCTGTTGTTATTACTGTCCTCGATCTGGAGATTGCCTCCGTTTGAACTGGCCGTTGTACCCACATTCCAGTCAAAATCCAGAACTATTTTGTTTCCGCTGACGGGTGTGTTAAAAGTCCTCTTTGTACCTCTTGCTCCGCTTCCGGATCCCGCAAGGGAATATACCTTACTGCCGCTTACAGAAGCAACCGCTGTTGTGGAAAGTCCCGCTCCGCAGCCCGTGGCAGTTCCCGTCACCGGCCACATATTGCCAATGGTCCTGTTTTCAAAGCTTTCACTTATAACAGGAACATAGACTTTACTGGACGCAGTATAGCCGCCATCCTCCGTTACCGCCGTAATGACAGCCGTTCCTTTGCTTACAGCGGTGACCAGACCGGTCTGGTCGACAGTTGCTACGCTGCTATCGCTGGACGACCACACGACAGCCGGATTTGACGCACCCACCGGCAAAACCGCAGCATTAAGCTGTTTTGTGGGAACCTCTGATGTAGGAGCTGAGTCGGAAAAGTAATCACTGGCAGCATACCAGGAATCTGTATCCAGTACTATCCCGGTCACCGGAATTCCGGCTGCATTCACAACTGTACCCAGCGGCCAAATCCCGGTTGTCAATGTGGTCACCGCCAGTATGACAACTAAAATCCTGGCAATTAACCTTTGAATGGATTTTTTCATAATTCTCTCCTTTAAAATATAATTTTGTCTTACTTTTTAAATTCAGGCATGACAAATAATCAATACCTTCAATCTTTGTATCACCTCCAATTTTCAGAATCAAAAAGACTTTATAAAAACCGCCAAATCAATGCCATAACCCGGCATATTTCCAGCTACGGTTTACATAAAATTGATGTCAGATATTAAGAGAGCGTTAAAACAAGCATGCCGGTACATTCAAAACTATAACAATTTATCAAACCTGATGATCTCCATGATGTTGAAATCGCGACCGGAAAATAAATAGCTTCACTATGTTTTAAATAAGCTTATCCGTACTAATAAGAAGTTACAGTATTATTTTAAGAGGATTATAAAAAAATTGAAATACGATAGAATTATGATTATCTTTAAAATTTTATTTATTTTACATATACTTACGCAAGTAATAGAAAAATCAAACGGGCACGGGGCGATAGACATCTGCAGCCTCGTTATATCTATGAAAATCTTGGAATTAACAAATGAATGCAATATAGGATTTGAATCAGCCGAGCTATTACTGCTGATTCAAATCCTATATTAAACGAGTTTGTTGGCATATTACAACGCTGCATCAAATAATCCTTTTCAATCTTATCACATTCCAGGAAAGGTTTTTCAGACCTGCCTTTACCTTTCCGTCTTCAAGGGCGGCATTGCCGCTGCTGTCAGGTGTGACCCTGTTGGGCTCGGTTTTTGTGTTGGCAGCTTTTATATTGTCGTGCTTCAGGACGATATGCTCAATTACCTCAAATTGTCCAAAGCCGTTTAGCTCAATATCCAATGTAATATTATCCGTCATATCCCTGTTGACGGCAAAGACGGTAATTTCGCCACTGGCGTCATTTATAACCGCGGTGGCATCTATGGCCGGGACATCGGTAAAATCCTTCGTATCAAACTTAGGAGACCTGACAATGGGATTCAGCACCGTGCCCCTGCCATAAACCGAAGTATGAAGGTACGGATAGAAAATTGTCTGCTTCCATGCGCTCCCTCCATTTTCCGTCATTATGGGCGCTATGACATTTACAAGCTGTGCAAGGCAGGCCATCTTTACCCTGTCCGCATTCTTCAGAAGTGTTATCAGCATGCTTCCCACCACCAGAGCATCCTCAAAATTATATTCGTCCTCAAGCTGGGGCGGTGCTACAGACCATCTTTCCACCTTTTTATCCGCTTCATTGGAATGAAACCACACATTCCATTCGTCAAAGGAAAGATTTATTTTCTTTTTGCTGCGTTTCTTTGCCTTTACATAATCACAGGTGGAAATAACAGCTTTGATGAAAGCCTCCATATCCATGGACCTTGCCAGGAAATTGGCCGTATCGCCGTCATGGTTTCCATAATAAGTATGCAGGGATATGTAATCAACATGTTCGTATGTATGCTCCAGCACTGTGGCTTCCCACCGGGCAAATGTAGGCATGCCGCTGTTTGAGCTTCCGCAGGCTACCAATTCGATTGACGGGTCCACCCATTTCATGACCTTTGCAGTCTCGCAGGCCAATCTGCCGTATTCCTCCGCAGTTTTGGCGCCTATCTGCCAGGGTCCGTCCATTTCATTGCCCAGACACCAGGTTTTGATGTTGTGGGGCTTGCTATATCCATGGGATTTTCTCAGGTCGCTCCAATAGGTTCCTCCGGGATGGTTGCAGTATTCAACCAGGTTCCGGGCCGCATCCGCGCCCCTTGTGCCCAAATTTACCGCCATCATGACTTCCGCGCCCACTTCCTTTGCCCAGGTGACAAATTCATTGGTTCCCATTTGATTGGTTTCAGTGGTCATCCACGCCAGCTCGGTACGCCTTGGCCTACCTTCCAGAGGACCTACCCCATCCTCCCAGTTATAGCCTGAAACAAAATTTCCTCCCGGATACCTCACTATGGGCACCTGCAATTCCCTTACCATTCCGGCCACATCCTGACGAAAACCGTATTTATCGGCTGTGGGATGTCCCGGTTCATAAATGCCCCCATAAACGGCCCGCCCAAGATGTTCAATAAATGAACCGTATATTCTTTTGTCTACGGGGCCTACAACATAGTCCTTGTCAAGTATCATCTCCGCACTTTTCATACCCGCCTCCACGAAATCCGGCTCCAAAACTGCTAATTATCGCTGTGAATTATTAATGTCTGATCTCACGGCTTCCATTAATATTATTGGAGTCATTGTAGTTTAGTTTATTGTTGCATGCCATTATGATTAATATATTTATTAATTCAATAGCATATATATTAATGACTATATAGTATCCTTATTACATCCGGTTGTCAATATATTTTCAGTTGCAGGGCCTGAGGCAATACCTGATGTACCCAAGCTGCTGCAGTGCCGCCTATGTTTCTATTTACAAACCATATCCGGTAATTTATACTTGTATTAATTCTTGCATTGGAGGTTCCTCACAGGAGCTAATTAAAAATGAAAACAAATATCTCTGAAAAATGGCTGCCGGTTTTTGAAGCTTTGAGCAGCAATGTCCGTATCAAAATAATAAACCTGCTTGCGCGGCAACCCTTGAATATAAAGCAACTGGCCGAGGAACTGGGCCTGAGCAGCGCCATAGTAACCATGCACGTGAAAAAGCTTGAGACCGCCGCTATAATACACTGCGAGCGCAAAAGCATAAACGGTTCGGTCCAAAAGCTCTGCTTTCTCGATGCGGATACTCTGGAAATTCAATTTCCCGGCAAGCAGTCCCAGGAAAGGCGTTTCCATGAATTTTCCATGCCAATAGGGCATTACTCCGATTTCAACGCCACCCCCACCTGCGGTATTGCAACGCCTGAAAAGGTTATAGGTGAATTTGACGACCCCAGGTATTTTCTTGACCCCGACAGGGTGAAGGCTGGAATACTGTGGTTTACAGAGGGTTTTATAGAGTACAAGGTCCCCAATTTTCTGCTTTCGGTACAGGAGCCAGAAGAGCTGGAAATATCCATGGAACTTGGCTCAGAAGCCCCCGGAATAAATAACAACTGGCCGTCGGATATTACATTTTTCCTGAATGAACAAAAGATCGGTCAGTGGACCAGCCCCGGTGATTTCGGAAACACCCGCGGCAAATTCACTCCGAACTGGTGGAGCCTTCAGGTCGGCCAATACGGATTTTACAAGGCTATCCGCATAACCCGGGAAGGCTCCTATATCGATGGCATCAAAGTTTCGGACATTTCCCTCTCCTCTCTGGATATCCGCCAGAAATACTGGTCTTTCAGAATCGCCGCCCTTCCGGAGGCTATGAACGCAGGAGGTGTTACCCTTTTTGGAAAGGGCTTCGGAAACTACAGCCGGGATATCATGTTCAAACTTTATTTTAAATAGGAGAGTTTATAGGGAAATATTTATATATAATAATAGAAGCTGTTTCAACAAAAATATCTCTTTTTTGCGTTTTTGTGATAAAATGTATATGGTATATTATAGGAGGTGTTTATTTTGGAAATTACCTTTTATAGAAAACTTGCGGACAAGGTGGCGGATGCGGTAATTGAAAACCAGGAGTACTCAGAATCTGAGGCTAAAAGGATCCGGTATGGCCTGGTGTGCATATTTTCAGATCTATATAAATTTATATTGCTTTTGATAATATTTTCAGTTTTTTCCCGCACCCTGGATTTCCTGATCGCCTTTGCCGCCGTTCTGCTTCTCCGGCCTGCAATCGCAGGATTTCATGCCAAAAGCGAGCTTTTATGCATTCTGTTTTCCTTTCTCACAATGCTTATCAGCGTGGTAATCGGAGGATTAAGCGTTATACCCGGTTTTGTGCACCTTGCTTTAATTATTATGTTACCTATTTTAGGCGCCGTAATTGCACCTGTCAGAACCAGAAAAATCGAAGAGAAAAAGATCCGCTCCAAAATTCTGGCATTTATATTAACAGCCGCTTTATTGTTGATCGATTATTACTTTTTATCAGGTCAGACTCTGTTGATATCTGTAATCCAGATTTATTTCCTTGCACTGTATCAATTGTCAAAAAATATACGTAATGATAGAATTTTAGAAAAATTTGTGAAAAATTGAATTTTTTTTAGAAATTATATTGACTTTTTTGTCAAATAGTGGGATTATAGAGATAGTAAAAAATAATAGTGGAAAGGAGTGCTTCTCAATGAAGAAAAATCTTTTAAAGACAATTGGGTTATGTTCCTTACTTATCACTGGATTAGTTGCAGGTGCTTCAAAGCTATTTTTTCTTTATGAACCCAAGGAATAACACCAACTGACCTATTTTTTGCATAATACTTGAAAAAAACTATAAATACATGTACAGTATGTATATAGTATTTGTAGTTTTTTTTTGCCAGCCTTATGCAGGAGGAGTATTTATGTATACGATTTCCGAAGTGTTTTTTACTGCTTTAGAAGGTTTTATATTTATTGTTGCTTTTGCATTATTATCCTATCAACGTGAATTTTTATTTAAAAATCGAATTAAAGTATGTACTTTTATTTTTTTATATACAATTTATACATATTGGATTTCATTATTCTTTCCAAGTGGACTACATACTATTTTTATCATGTTTCTAACAATGATCATATTAAATTACATATTTAATGGAAATATATTTAAAAGCGCAATAAAAATTTTAGCCATTGCAATTATTATATCCATCATAGAAGCAATTTTACTTTTACTTGGTATGCTGCTGATGAATTTACCATTTAGAATTTTACTTGAAGATGACTTTTATACTTTAATATTAAGTATTGTTTCAAAAATTTTGGAATTATTAATAATATATTTATTATACAGGCTGAATATTAACATATCCTGGTTGAACGATTCCAATACTCAGCAGTCGCGGTATAGACACATTTTAATAATAATTACTTCGGTGCTTTTATTCATGTTTGGTACAACCTCATATATCTCAAATAACTCTCAGAACTTTTTCATTTTTAATATATTCTCATTTATAATCTATGTTATTTTGATTATTTCAGTATTGCTTGCCTTCCGTGAAGGCTCCAAGCTCGAAATAATCCAGTACGCAAATGAGCTAAAAAAGGAAAATATCCAGCAGCTTATTGAATTTAACGAGATGGTAGCAAAAGAACGCCATGAATATAAAAACCATCTGAATACCATATTCGGTTTATGTACACTAAATAAACAGGACCTGAGCGATAAAATCAAACAATACATTAACAATTATGCAAACAACAGCCTGACTCAAAATCTTTCCATCGCTTCAGGCAATGATTTTGTGGACGCAATTATAAATGTCAAATACAACAATGCTCTCCGAAAGGGTATCGAAGTGCTTGTGAATTTCGAGGAGCCCTTGTCCTCCGCGAAAATCAGTGAGGACGTCGCCGTAACAATTATCTCAAACATCATAGAAAATGCCTTTGAATCAATGCTGAATTATGAACGCGAGAAAAAATTCGTGCGCATAGAGACCTATATCCGGGAAGATACATATTATATCTCCATTTCCAATAACGGACCCATGATACAGGAAGCGGACAAAAAGAAGATTTTTAACGCGGGCTTTTCAACCAAGGACAATCCCAGCAAAACAAGAGGCTTCGGACTCAGTATCGTACTTCATGAAATCAACCGCTGCTGCGGAAACATTACCATAAACAGCAGCGACGAAGTTACTGAATTTCTGATATCTCTTAAGGTAGATCCGCAGGATGCATAAGGAAGCAACCACCGAAAACCAAATAACGAGATAGACAGTCAACAGATGATGTATGTAAACGCGCTAAAATTGCTTCAAAATATCGTGATGCCCAACATCCACAAGAATAATCATAATATCGCCCTCATAGTACCAAATAATGCGAATATCCATGTTGACGCTGCACTCGTACAATTTATCTGTTCCTTGGATGCGTTTCGTCCGAAGTGAGGGGTGTGTCGGATTCTCGGCCAGCAGCTACAGCTTTTTCATAAGCTGATTCTTTTCTTGCGTAGTCATCGTTTTGAAATGCTTTTCAAAACGGGGCGTAAAGGTAAATTGATAGGCCATCAGTTATCCTCCAGCTTTGCAAATAGAGCATCCACGTTGTTAAAAACAGGCTGTTCGCCGGAGGCGATTTTTATTTTGACTTCTTCAATTTCTTCCCGAAGTTCATCAAGATATTTTTTGGGATATACGACTACCGGCATAATGCAAATCATACCGTCCCTTTCGTATATTTCCAGCTTGTCACCTTCGGACAGTCCCAGTCTCTCAATTAGTTCTTTCGGTATCGTAATTTGTGATTTAGCGCGTAATTCAGCCAGCATTATTATCATCTCCAATCCGCGGTACGAATTTCTTACTTTCCTACTAATAGTATATGCCATTTTTCAGAAAATATCAACCGCAAAAATGCAACTTACTTCGGGTCGAGTGCCATTACAATAACGCTGCCGCCCGCCATGAGTTTGTTTGCTTCTTTTAGGACACTGTCCTAAATCCGCAGGTTTAAAGCATATTGAGCTTTTCCCTGTACTCAGTGGGATTGATTCCAACAATTTTCTTAAAAGCCGTACTAAAGTAATACGCATCACGGTAGCCCACTTTTTCCGCTATTTCATAAATCAGCAGGTTAGAATTTTTCAAAAGATTCTTAGCCTTTTGTATCCTGAGGTTTGAGAGATAGTCTATAAAATTCTGGCCGATATAATCACAAAAAAGCACGCTTAAATAACCCGGACTTATTACAAAGCTCTTTGAAATGCTTGTCAGCGTTATATTCTCATTATATTTCGAGTCAATATATTCCTTGATTTTGGCTATCAGGGACTCGTTTCTGTTATTGCGCTTTGTATTTATGTATTCATTTACCTTAAAGAAGAAATTCAGAAACCATTCCTCCAGCTGGGCAAGGTCATTTATTTCCCTAACGTCGAAATACGGGTTAAAATCGCCTTCCATTATATCGAAGACATTGTATCCCAGCTCATTTATGGTTTTACAGGACAGGAGCATTATATTTGAAATTATTGTATTCACAGCGTCCAGCTCTAACTTTGAGCTCTTTATCTGCGTTATGATATCCACTATATCCCGTTTTATTTCTTCAAACGCGCCGATTTTTATATTATCATAGAGTTTAGTGTCGGCAAGAATATGAAGCTGCTTGCTGTACACCTTGTTGCCCAAATTTATATCGTTAAAGCTGTACACTATCCCCTTTCCGTGAATACAGCTCAGCATGGCGGCAGAACATGCCTCCTTGTAAGATATGTACATATCCGTGAGGCACTGGCACCTGTTTCCGATTCCTATGGTCAGGCTGAAGCCCAATTCCTTCCTGGCATTGGCAATCATCTCCTCCAGCACCGGAGTCACAGCTTCGGCAGTATCATAGAAAACTATGGCGATCTGGTCTATTTTGTAGTTTATCACGTAATGGCTCATCTTCCCCGATACTTCCCTCTCGGTGTCATAGCCCGAGAGAAATTTCCCGACCCAATTGTAAAGGGTAAGATTATAAATGTATTTCTGCTCCTCATCATCTTCCCTGATCAGTTCCATAAAATTGTTTATGTTTACAACTGCAATAAAATATTCCGTTTCCTTTATTCCCGACAATTCCAGGTATTTCAGGTCATTGTCCAGATTTCCGATAAAGCTGTTGCTGATCAGGTCGTTAAAAAGCTTATCCTGCAAGGCCTTTTTGTTTTCTCTCAATTGCCGCCTGAGGTTTTCCACCTCTATGCGCTCACTGCGCTCCCTGATGATTTCTTCCATGAGCCTTTTGACGATCTCAAGCAGGTCCCTGGATTTAAAAGGCTTGAGAATATAATCCCTGACATTGAGCTTTACGGATTCCTTGGCATACTCAAACTCCGCATAGGCTGTAATTATTACCGTCTTTATGCTTTTGTTTGTCCTCTTTATTTCCCTTATGAGATCTATCCCGCTCATTTTGGGCATCTGAATGTCCGTAATGACGATATCCACGTAATTTTTCCGGATGACCTCCATGGCCTCAACCCCGTCACAGGCGCTGAAAACCCTGTCAAAACCGTTTTCCTTCCAATTGATATTGTTCAAAATCTTATTTTTTATCATTTCCTCATCTTCAACTACCAGAAGCCTGAACATAGCGTCACCTTCCTATATTTGCGGAATGCTTACCACTACTTTTGTTCCCACGGAAACTCTGCTTTCATATTTCAAACCGTATTCCGGACCAAAATTGAGCTTTATCCTGTCGTTTACATTTCTGATGCCAAAGTATTGATTTTCATTGGTAATCGCTTCCTCCCCTGAAAGGATCCTGTTTATGTGGGCTATACTTTCATCATTCAAGCCGTCTCCGTTGTCCAGGATCTCGAAAATTACCTTTTCGTTTTCCAGGTAGCCCTTGATCACAATAAGTCCCTTTTTTTCCAGGCTCCTTACCCCGTGGTATATGGAATTCTCCACCAGCGGCTGCAATATGAGCTTTATGGTCTTATAGCCGTATATGGCGTCATCCACTTCAAAGAGATAGTCAAATCTGTAGGAAAAACGGAACTGCTGTATTTCAAGATAGCTTCTTATATGGTTCATTTCCTCACGCACCGTCACAACCTCCCTGCCATGGCTGAGACTTGTTCTGAAGAACTTCCCAAGGGAATCTATCAGGTTCATGGCGTCGTCGTTCCTGTCCTGTTCAAGCAGGCCTATGATGGAGTCAAGGGTATTATATACAAAGTGAGGTTTTATCAGCTCCTGCATGGCCCGCATCTCCATCTCCCTGATCTTTGCCTGGTCGTCCACCACTTTTTCCATCAATTCTTTTATTTTATTGATCATTTTATTGAAGCTGACGGCCAGCTGTCCTATTTCATCACGGGTCCTTATGTTTGCATTAATGGACAGATCATTTTCCGAAGCACGCTTCATCAGACTCCTCAGCTCTCTTATGGGATTTGTCAGCACCGTCGTCAGGTATATTGTAAGCATGAGGATAATTATTATTACAGTGGGTACAAGCCACAAATATATCCTGTTTATAATACCTACGTTTTTTGTGATCTCAGATTCCGGTGACACGCCTATAAGCTTCCAGCCCGTGATTTTGGAGGTCTTGAAGGTAATGAGATAATCAGTGCCGTCAATGGTGTCAATAAAGCTTCCGCTGCCCGAATTCAAAATTTTCGGGTTGTAGGTTATTTCTTCCGAATACCCCTGTTTATCGGCATCTTTGGGTCGGAAGATAATATCCCCCTTTTCCCCGGAAAGAAATACATACCCTTTTTGCCCCAGCTTTATATCACTGCAGATTTTATTCAGAAAATCCACGCCTATATCAATATACATTGCCCCGGTTCCGCCGATGGCATTTCCCCTTATGGACTTGCCCACGGTAAAGACCTGTTTGTTGCGGATATTCACATAAGGCGGCTGTATGGACACATCATCCGTGGTTTTGTTGACCAGCTCCTGGAACAAAGGGTCCTGGTCCACATCCTCCCAGTAATTCCCGAAACAGCTTATGGTCTGGCCCGAATGGGATATAAGCCTTATGTTAACTAAATCTGTTTTCATTTTGCGCAAGGTATCGAAGTTCTCCCATATCCTCACGGTATACTTCCTATTTCCGTCTATGTCTCCGGCCTCGGTGAGCTTCATGTACTGCTGGAAATAATAGTCGCTCCTGAGTTCCAGTATATTTTCTATATCGCTTATGTAAGTCTCTATGTTTTTATCGATCCTTTCGATAACTTCATAGGAATACGTGGTGACATTCTTGTGCAGGCTGCCGAGATAGAGCCGGTAGGATATGACCCCGAAAACAAGTATGGGTATCAGACCCAATGCGAGAAAGCAGACAGTCAGCTTTGATTTTATACTATAAAGGTTAACTTTTCTGAATAATTTTTTTCCGGCGGTTCCAAACACGGCTATTTTATCTCCCATGGTTTTTTCCCTCTGAGCAGTATGTCATAATTGCTTTTGTCGCCCAGCTCCAGTCCCGTATCAATGAATTTTGAAGGAATATTCTCCTCCTTTATTGCCCCGTACAGATTCCTTATGCTCAAATCACCCATTTTTTTAAAATCCTGCCCTACCAGGGCATAGGCCATACCCTTCCTGGCGGCGTCTACTATTGGATAATAGGTATCCACCACAATTGAGATCCCTCCGCTTTTGCACCAGGCCTGAAACGCCGTCATGGATTCTGTGGGCACTACCAGGGGCCACCCTCCCACACTGAAGAATACATCTATATCAGCACCTTTTCGCATGTACTTTTCAAGCAGATCTCCGGCCAGGTTGATATCATCCCTGCAATAAAGAGTATCTATTACATTCAGCTTCAGCCCCGCCTGCTGAACGGTATTTCTGAAGCTCTGAAGCCTTGTATTCAGATTGTAGCTTCTCTCATCCGCCGTCATAATCAGAATATTCAAGGTCTTCTTTTCTACTTTTTTCTCCTTTACGGCTTTTATCAAAGCCTCTCCGCACGCTTCTCCCGCGGCGTAGTTATCGGTTCCGCAGTAAAACAGCCTGTCGCTGTCCGGCGAATCCGAATCAAAGGTAGCCACCTTGATACCCAGTCCAACCGCTTTATTAATGACTTCCTTCATCCTTCCCGGATTGATGCAGCTGACAATTATCCCGTCTACCCGGCGCCGGATAAGGCTTTCCATGATCTCCTCCTGATCGTCGGAATCGGCCTGCATGGAGCCGAGCCATTCGACCTTTATCCCCAGCTCTCTGCCTGTGCGCTCGGCTTCTTCCTTTGCGTCCAGAAAGACCGGATTGTCAAGGGATTTGGGAACCATGGTTATTATTATATCTTTGCTTTTATGTGCGGTAGAGCTTTTGACTGCAGATTCTGTGCGGCTTGCGGCGGGATTTTCATTATTTATCACGGATCCGCTGCATCCGGACAGTATGAGTAGAAATACCGGAAGTAAGAAATACAGTTTTATCAAAGCTAAGTGTCTGCGCATTTGAATTCTAACTCCTTGTTTTCATGAGATCAGTTGCCGGCCGGCGAAAGTCCGGCGGTAATTGACTTTTTAACTGCGTAATCATTATAGCACAAAACTCAAGCTATACCAATATATGGCATAGCTTGAATATTTTTAGCTGTTTATTTTGATTTGGACTTTGATAATACGTCAAAAGCCACCGCAAGCAAGAGCACAAGCCCTTTTATTGTCATCTGCATGTCGCTGCCCACTCCCATTATGGACATTCCGTTGTTCAGTACGCCCATTACCAGCGCGCCTATGACTCCGCCTATAACCGTTCCGATTCCGCCGTAGGCAGAGGCCCCGCCGATAAAACAGGCCGCTATGGCATCCAGCTCAAAGTTCAAGCCGGCCTGGGGAGATGCGGCATTGAGGCGGGAGGTGAAGCACACTCCGGCTATGGCCGACATGACCGCCATATTTACATATGTGAAGAAAAGCACTTTGTTTGTATTTATTCCCGAGAGCTTGGCCGCCTTTTCATTTCCGCCCATTGCATATATGTAGCGGCCGGGAACTGTTTTCATTGTAAATATGGAAAACCCCAGTATAAGCAGCCCTATGACAGCAAGGATTATGGGTATTCCCTTGTAAATAGCCAGCCAGTATGTAAACAGGTTTATCACTCCGACCATCAGCACCATCTGTGCAATGAACAAATATCCCGGAGTTGTTTCAAAAGCATATTTTTTTCTCTCCATCCTCTTTTTTATTTCGAGGAAAATATACACAGCCGAAATCACTATGCCCACAAGTATGGCTGTGAAGTTGACACCCAGCCCCAGACCTCCGAACATGTCCGGTATGAAGCCCGCGCTGATCTGGCGGAAGCTTTCGGGAAACGGTGAAAGTGTGAGGCCCTGCAGTATGGTAATCGTAAGGCCCCTGAACATCAGCATTCCCGCGAGGGTTACAATAAAGGCGGGTATTCTCACATATGCGATCCAGAAACCCTGCCATATCCCCACAACCACGCCGATCAGCAAGGATATGAGAACCGCCAGCCATACGTTCATTTTGTATGTGATGATCATTGTGCCTGTTATTGCGCCGATAAAAGCGCATAGGGACCCCACCGACAGGTCTATGTTGCCGCCGGTCAGAATACACAGGGTCATACCAATGGCCAGGATCAGCACATAGCTGTTTTGAAGCACCAGGTTTGCAACGTTCATTGGCAGAAGGAGAACTCCCTTTGTCATGATCTGAAAAAATACCATTATAACTAGAAGTGCAATCAGCATTGCATACTGTCTTATATTATTTCTGAAAATACTTTTTATTGACTCCATATTATACTACCTCCCTGTCCTTGTTACTCTGCATTATGCACTTCATTATGCTTTCCTGTGACGCTTCGCTCCGGTCCAGCTCCCCCACCATCCGGCCTTCGTTCATGATGTATATCCTGTCGCAGATACCCAGTATCTCCGGAAGCTCTGAGGATATGAGGATTATGGCCTTGCCCTCTTCCACCAGCTTGTTTATGATGGTGTATATCTCATACTTGGCGCCTACGTCGATACCTCTTGTGGGCTCATCCAGCAGCAAAACATCGGGCTCGGTGAATATCCACTTGCTGAGCACCACCTTCTGCTGGTTTCCTCCCGAAAGATTGCCGGTTTTCTGAAGGATGCTGGGGGATTTTATGTTCATTTTCTTCCTGTATTCCTCCGCAATCCTGATTTCCTTATTTTCGTCGATCAGCTGCCTGCCCTTGACCTTTTTGAGCCCCGCCAGGGACACGTTGCTTTTGATATCCTGGATCAATATGAGCCCCGCGGTTTTCCGGTCCTCGGTGACATAGGCAAGGCCGTTTTCGATGGCCTGCTTTACGCTGTGAAGCGCAATTTCCCTGTTGTCCTTTACGATCCTGCCGCTGATGTGCTTGCCATAGCTTTTTCCGAATATGCTCATTGCCAGCTCGGTCCTTCCGGAGCCCATCAAGCCGGATATGCCCACTATTTCACCTCTGCGGACATTGAAGCTGACATCCTTTATGACCTTTCTGCCCTCTACCGAGGGGTCGTATACATTCCAGTTCTGAACTTCAAAATATACCTCTCCTATGTTGGGGGTCCGCTTGGGGAATCTGTCAACCAGCTGCCGGCCCACCATTCCCTTTATGATCCTGTCCTCGCTGACGTCATCCCCGCTTTTCATGGTTTCTATGGTAGCCCCGTCCCTGAGTACGGTTATGGTATCCGCAACCTCCAGCACCTCGTTGAGCTTGTGGGAGATGAGTATTGAAGTTATACCGTCTTTTTTCAATTCGAGCATGAGCCTCAGAAGATTTTTTGAATCCTCCTCGTTTAAAGCGGCAGTGGGCTCGTCGAGGATGAGAAGTTTTACATCCTTTGCCAGAGCCTTTGCAATTTCCACCAGCTGCTGCTTTCCCACTCCTATATCTGAAACCAGGGTTTTGGGATTTTCTTTGAGGCCGACCCTCTCAAGCAGCTTCGCAGCCTGGAGATGGGTTTTGTTCCAACTTATAAAGCCCATTTTCGCTCTTTCATTGCACAAAAATATGTTTTCCCCTATGGAAAGGTAGGGTTCAAGGGCCAGTTCCTGGTGTATTATGGCGATTCCCATTTTTTCACTGTCTTTGATATTATTAAAAGTGCATTTGCTTCCGTCATAGATTATATCTCCGGTATAAGAGCCATAAGGATAGATGCCGCCTAAAACATTCATAAGCGTGGACTTTCCGGCTCCGTTTTCTCCCACCAGCGCATGTATTTCGCCATTGCGCACTCTGAGATTTACGTTGTCCAGAGCTCTCACTCCCGGAAACAGCTTTGTGATATTGTTCATTTCAAGGATAAATTCAGCCATTCCTTTCCTCCTTACATAATTTATTTTTTCAGCCGTTGGATGTATAAGATGTATAAAAGGAACTTTAACCCGCTTCATACCCCATTAACCTATGCAAGCCGAACACCGCAAATATGGTGTCCGGCAGCATAAGTCGAACCGGTATTATTTCAGATCGTCTTCGGTGTAATATCCCGAATCAATGAGCAATTCCTTATAGTTGCTCGCATCTGCGTATACGGGATCACAGAGGAATGAAGGAATAATTTTGGCTCCGTTGTCATAGGTCTTTGTATCATTTGCCGGAGCTTCCTTGCCCTGGAGCACCGCATCTACCATTTCAACAACCTTCTCTGCAAGGGTTCTGGTATCCTTGAAAATGGACATGGACTGCTGTCCGTTGATCATTGCTATTACGTTTGGCTTGTCGCAATCCTGCCCGGTGATGATGGGGTACTGCTTATCCCCGCTTCCGTATCCGGCATTTTTCAGCGATGCCACTATACCGATAGCCAGACTGTCATTTGGCGAAAGCACTGCATCGAGCTTTTTGCCTCCCGCATAGTTGGCTGTTATGAGATTATCCATTCTTGCCTGTGATTTTGCAGAATCCCAGCCCTGGATGGCAATGGTGGTAAAATCCTTCTGTCCGCTTGGAATTACTATCTTTCCGCTGTCTATATACGGCTGCAGAATACTCATTGCGCCATTAAAGAAGTATGTGGCATTGTTGTCGTCGGGAGATCCGCCGAAAAGCTCAAAATTGAAGGGACCCTTTCCGTCTTTAAGCCCCAGCTTTTCTTCTATGTACTGGCCCTGGATCACGCCCACCTCGAAATTGTCAAATGTAGCGTAATAGTCCACATTTTCACTCTTCATAATAAGCCTGTCGTAAGCGATTACCTTAACCTTGCTCTCAGCGGCTTTTGCCAGAACATCCGTAATAGCCGCGCCGTCAATGGCCGCGATTACAAGTACCTTACAGCCTTTTGTTATCATGTTTTCCATCTGCTGGATCTGTGTGTTGACATCGTTGTTGGCGTACTGCAGGTCCACCTTGTACCCCTTTTCCTCAAGCTGCTTCTTCATGTTTTCCCCATCCTGGTTCCAACGCTGCAGCGACTGGGTCGGCATGGCCACTCCTATGAGCTTGTCACCGGACGAGCCTCCCGGCGAGCCGCAGGCCCCCAGGCTGAACACCAGTGCTATTGCCAGAACTAAAGCAATCAGTCTTTTCATAATTATATTTCCTCCTGACTTTTTATTTTAGCCATTACGGCTAATACTCCGCTACACGTCAATGACTGTGTAAGCGGGCAGAATTTACTATCCATTTGTAATTTTAGAATAAATATCCATGCCGGTTGAATGTAATTTTTTTTATAATCCTTTAATTTTTTTTAAATTTATCATATCTACACAAACGCGCGAAAATTGGTTATAATAAAATGATAGGCATTTAATAAATACAGCAAGGCGCCGCCTTTATAAAAACGCGCTGCGGTAAGAAAATTTTTCTGCTGGCATGTTACAATCAGGAGTTAAAAGATGTTTCAGATTTCAAAAGACAGCATTTACTACCTTTCAACTCCCTTGAAGTTTAAAAAGGGACTTGAATACTACAATTCAAAAAGAATAAAATCGGTTTCCTTCAATGAAGAGCTCCTTTTGTTTGATGCAACGGTCATCGGAACCCATCCTTACAATGTCCAGGTACAGTTCACCAGGAACGGGCATCTGAAAGACTACTCCTGCACCTGCGCAGAAAATTCCAGACTCGATGCATGCTGCAAGCATATTACCGCTGTCCTGCTGCTCATAAACTCCAAGGACGACCAGGGCTTTTTTAATTCCGCCAGCCGGAAAAGAGCTTCCAGAGAAATCTTTGAGTTTTTTCAAAATAAATCCGGCAGTATGAAAACAAATATCAATGTAGAATACAGTCTTGAATTGCTGAAAACAAGGCTTTCATACCTGCGCAGGGGGCCTGCGGCCGCCCTGACCCTCAAGCTGGGGAACGACCGGCTGTACATTGTCAGAAATGTAAGCGAGCTCCTCAACAGCATAAAAAGCGGCAGAGAGCTCGTCTACGGAAAGGGGTTTTCCTTTGATCCGGCTATTTATGCTTTCGGGGAAAATGACAAGCCCATAATGTCCTACCTGTATGAAATGTGGCAGAATGAAAATCTGGTGGACTATCTTTCAGGCGATTTGAAAAAGCAGAGTATTTTCAAGGATAAAGAAATATTTTTGTCGGATGCGGCATTGAAAAGGCTGTTGGAGCTTTTAAGGCCCGTGCGCTTCAGGCTCACGGTGGACGGAAACACCATAGAATCCGCCTGCATTGCAGATCAGGACCTTCCCATAGATTTTATACTGACCAGGAAGGAAAATGCCGTGGAGCTGAATATTAACACAGAATACCCCATCGGGCAGGTCACTTCCGACTGCGAATACTTTTTATACCAGGATAAGATCTGCAGAGTATCCCCATATCAGAGAGACTATTTCAAGCCCTTCATGCAGTATATTCAAACGGAAAAATCCAGCATTCTCAGTTTTACAGATCACGACAAGGAGCGCTTTTTTGCGGAGATTCTTCCTTTTATAGAAAAGACCGGACAGGTTTATATTGACGACGAGCTCCAGGCCATGGTGGAAAGGCTGGAATTTGAACCCGAAATATACCTGGACAGGTTTGAGGATACCATAACGGCAGATGTCAGATTCAAATATGGAGACCGGGCCATAAACCCCTTTTCCGCGGACAGGGATAAGCCTGTTTCAGATAAGATCCTCATACGTGATATGGAGGGTGAAGGCAATATTCTTGATATTCTCGGCGAAACTGACTGCAAGGTCAGCGGAAACAGAATTTATCTTGACGACGAGGAAAAAATATTTGACTTTGTAAACTATGTCATTCCAAAGCTCCAGGAAACCGCCCGGGTTTTCTATTCCGAAAGCTTTAAAGCCATGAGCTTCAAAAAGCAGCCCTCCTTTTCCGGCTTTTTGAAATTGAACGGCATTAACGGATTCCTGGAATTCAGCTTCAATATCGAAGGAGTGGAGAGGGATGAATTGGCGGCTATCTTTGACAGTATCCGTCAAAAGAAGAAATACTTCAGGCTGAAGGACGGAGCTTTTCTGTCCCTGGATTCAGAAGGCCTGCTCAACATGGCCGAAATTGTTGAACAGCTGGAGCTGACTTCCTCGGATATAGGGGGCGATTTTGTTCAATTGCCCAAATACAGGGCTCTGTACATAGATAATATCCTGAAGGAAAACGGTATGAAATTCTTTCAGCGCAACGCAGCTCTGAAGGATTTGCTCCGGGATATCCAGGAGCCCTCCGAAACAGAGTACAAAATTCCAGGGAACATAAACGGGACCCTGCGCGACTATCAGAAGCTGGGCTTTAAATGGATGAAAACCCTGGCCGGCTATGGCCTGGGGGGCATACTGGCCGATGATATGGGTCTGGGGAAAACACTTCAGGTCATAACGCTTCTGCAGTATGAAAAACAGGCTTCCGGGAACCGTCCTTCCATTGTCGTGGTCCCTACCTCGCTGATATATAACTGGTGCGCGGAGGTCCACAAATTTGCGCCTGATATGACGGTCACCGCTATCGTTGGCAGCAAGGCAGAGCGCCAGGAGCTGATCGGCTCTGCGTCCGGTTCCGACCTGCTGGTAACCTCCTATGCAATGATACGCAGGGATGTTGACGATTATAAGGAACTAAATTTCAGATACTGCATACTGGATGAGGCCCAGCATATTAAAAATCCCCTGTCACTGGCCGCGAAAGCTGTGAAACAGCTGACATCGGAGCATCGCCTCGCCCTGACCGGGACTCCCATGGAGAACAATCTGACCGAATTGTGGTCCGTATTCGATTTTATACTTCCGGGCTACCTGCGGTCGCATTCCAAATTTTCCGAGAGGTATGAGGTCCCAATTTCCAAAGGCGACAGCTCCTCGCTGTTAAGTCTCGGCAAGCAGCTCAGGCCCTTCATACTGAGAAGGCTGAAGCAGGATGTTTTAAAGGAATTGCCTGAGAAGATAGAGCATGTTATTGAAGCGGAGCTCACTCCCGAGCAGAAAAAGCTGTATGTGGCCTATCTCGAACAGGCCAGAGGAGAGCTGTTTACCGAGATACAGGAGAAAGGCTTTGAAAGGAGCCACATCAAGATCCTCTCCGTACTCACAAGGCTGAGGCAGCTGTGCTGCCATCCCTCTCTCTTTGTAGAAGATTACGAGGGTGACAGCGGAAAGCTTCTGCTGCTTAAAGAGGTGGTCGAGGATTCTCTCACG
This sequence comes from Bacillota bacterium, assembly GCA_023397905.1. Lineage (GTDB taxonomy): Bacteria > Bacillota > Clostridia > Acetivibrionales > DSM-1351 > Ruminiclostridium. Next base: position 49,707 of record JAEWSZ010000034.1, read on the forward strand.
GCAGGGCACAGGATCCTGCTTTTCTCCCAGTTTACGTCAATGCTGTCCATTATACGGACCTGGCTGGAGGAGTCCGGAATAAACTACCTCTACCTGGACGGTTCCACCCCTGCCGATGAAAGGCTGAAGCTTGTGCGCCGGTTCAATGGCGGTGACGGCAACATTTTCCTGCTCTCCCTGAAATCCGGGGGAACTGGCCTGAACCTGACCGGCGCCGACACTGTCATCCACTACGATCCCTGGTGGAATCCCGCGGTGGAGGACCAGGCAACCGACCGGGCCTACAGGATCGGCCAGACAAAAACCGTACATGTTATGAAGCTGGTGACCCACGGCACCATCGAGGAAAAGATACTCGGCCTGAAGGACAGGAAAAAACAGCTTGTGGACGCCGTCATCCAGTCAGGGGAAACGCTGCTGGCCAAAATGACTCCCCAGGAGCTGACAGAGCTGTTTGAGGTGTAACAAATGTGAAGCACACGGTGTACCGTGTGCTTCTTAGTTTCTATTTTAAATTCTCCGGGTTCAGGCATTGCAGCTCTTCAGGTACAAACAGCCCGTCTTTTCTGATGAGCCTGTCGTCAAACCAGATCTCTCCCCCGCCGTACTCAGGCCTTTGGATAAATACCAGATCCCAGTGTATGGAGGATTTATTTCCGTTGGAACAATCATCATAACAGCTTCCCGGTGTAAAGTGCAGGCTTCCCTTTATTTTCTCGTCAAACAGGGTGTCCTTCATTGGCGTTTCTATAAACGGATTTACACCAATTGCAAATTCTCCCACATATCTGGCGGCCTCGTCGGTGTCAAAAATCTCGTTGATACGCTCCGTATCATTTGAAGTGGCCTTTATGATTTTACCGTCCTTAAATTCAAGGCATATATTTTCAAAGGTCACTCCCTGATAAACAGCTGGACAGTTATATGATATGACTCCGTTTACAGAATCTTTTACCGGCGCCGTGTACACCTCTCCGTCAGGAATATTCATTTTGCCGTCGCATTTGATTGCAGGGATCCCCTTGATAGAGAAGCTCAGGTCCGTGCCCTTTCCCGTGATCCTGACCCTGTCTGTGCCGTTCATAATCTTGACCAACGGATCCATTGCCCTTGACATCTTTTTGTAGTCAAGATTGCAAACATTGAAATAAAAATCCTCAAAGTACTCTGTTGGCATATTTGAAAGCTGCGCCATTGAATGGCTGGGATATCTCAGAACACACCATCTTGTGTGCTCAACGCGCTGCTCCGAATGCACCGGCTTGTTGAACAGCGACATGAATATTTTCATTTTTTCCGAAGGGACGGACCCTTTTTCACTAACATTGTCTCCCGACCTGATGCCGATATAGGCATCCATGTCCTTCATTCGGGCCAGTTCATAACGGGCCATGTCCTTTATCTGCTCTTCCGTGCACTGTTCTAACAGCACCCTCTCAAGCTCAGGATTTTTGATTGTCAAATATGGAATGGCCCCGACTTTGTATGCTTCGCGGATCAACGCCCTTGAAAGCGGCACTTCATTCCCTATATTTTCTATAAGTATTTTTTCTCCCGCTTTGAGCTCACAGGAGTAATTTATCAGACTTTCAGCAAGTTTTTCCATACGCGGATCTTTCATATTTTATTACCCTCTCAGTTTCTTAATAATTTTTCATATAAAATACACTAAACAATTTCTCATTTGCAATACGCTTATAATACCATTTTCCCCCGGCGCTGCTTCCAATTCCCTCCTGCGCACAAAAATCACCCGGCGCATACATGGATCTACCTTTGATTTATGGTAGCATTGAAAGTCCACATACACGCCGGAGACTATTTGAATCAATCATCCCAGCAGCTGCTCCAGTTCATCCAGGGTCTTTTCAAATACATTGAGCGCCTCCTGTACGGGCTGCGGAGTCGAAAGGTCAACTCCGGCTATTTTCAGCAGTTCGATAGGATAGTTGGAACCACCGCTCTGAAGGAACTCAAGGTATTTGTCCACCGCCGGTTTTCCCTCAGTGAGAATCTTTTCGGCTATGGCTGTAGCAGCCGAGAACCCGGTGGCATATTTATAGACATAGAAACTGCTGTAAAAATGAGGTATCCTGGACCATTCCATGGCAATGTCCTCATCTATTGTCACTGTCTCTCCGAAATATTTTTTGTTGAGCCCGTAATACATGCCGCTGAGCTCCTGGGAATTCAGAGCCTCCCCCTGCTCAACCTTTTCATGTATCATTTTTTCAAACTCTGCAAACATCACCTGTCTGAAAACAGTCCCTCTGAATTCCTCAAGATAGTGGTTCAAAAGGTATGCCTTCTCCTGCTTGTTGGCGGCTCTGGGCAGCAGATATCTCATAAGCAGGGATTCGTTTACGGTGGAAGCGACCTCCGCCACAAATATCTTGTATTCGGAGTAAATATAAGGCTGTGTCATATTTGTGTAGTAGGAATGAAGTGCGTGCCCCATTTCATGGGCCAGTGTAAACACGTCATTGATGGTGTCCTGGTAATTCAGGAGTACATAGGGATGTGTCTTGTAAGCCCCCCACGCATACGCGCCGCTGGTTTTTCCCTCATTTTCGTATACATCGATCCAGCTTGAGTCCATACCCTTTTTCAGATATCCGGTGTATTCCTCTCCCATTGGCTTCAGCGCTTCCAGTACCGTAGTTTTAGCTTCCTCATAAGGGATCTTCTTGTCAAACTCCTCCACCATGGGTACGTAAAGGTCGTACATGTGCAGTTCGTCCAGTTTCAGGACCTTTTTCCTGAGCTTCAGATATCTCTCCAGCAGCGGAAGGTTCTTATTTACCGTTTCAATAAGATTGTCATAGACGCTTACCGGAATATTGTCATTGTCAAGTGATGCCGCCAGTGCGGAAGGGTACTTCCTGACAAGGGAATAGAACCTGTTCTTTTTGACGTTGCTTGTGAGAGTGGCGGCCAGGGTATTCTTCATCTTTTTATAGGAACTGTACATTGCCTCGAAGGCATCCTTCCTGACTCTCCGGTCCTTGCTCTCCAGGAAGGCCGTATACCTTCCCTTTGTGACCTCAACCTCTTCCCCCTCCTCATTTTTTATGTAGGGGAATTTGATATCCGCATTATTAAACATTGTAAAAACATCTCCGGCTGCATCTGATATCTCAGCCGACATGGCCAGTATCTGCTCTTCCTTTTCGGACAGGATATGCTCCTTTTGCCTTAAGCTCTCCTGGATCATGAACAGGTAGACCGATAATTCCTTGTTGGAATTTACAAATGACATGAGCTTATCTTCCGGAATGCTCAGCATCTCGGGAACTATAAAGGATATCGCCGCGAAAACCTCCGTTGTGAGCGCCGACGCTCTGTCCGTCAGTGCCTGATAGGTAGAATCCCCGTTGTCCTCGTCACGTTTCATCCTGGCATATACAAATACCTTATCATTTAAGGATAAAAGCTCATCACTTTTTTTAAAGCACTCCAGCAATACCGTCCCGCTCTCGGACAGCCTGCCTTTTAATCCCTGTATCTGCGCGGCCAGCTCCTTGACTTTTTTAAAATCCTGCTCCCACAGGGAGACGTCGCCGTAAACATCCTCCAGCTTCCATTTAAATCCGGAATCTATGTCCTTCCTTTTTGGCAATGCTTTGTTTGAAGCCATACTCCATTACCTCCATTACATAAAATTTTTCTCTGATATTCTCCTAAATCCCTAAAACACAATGTAAATACACATATTATTTTCTGCATACTATTAAATTATAATTCAATGATAAAATAAATTCCACGGATTTCCTATAAATCCGTTTAAAATAGTAAAAACTGTATGTAAAATATCCTTTGCAGTTATTCAAATTTCAGGGAGTTTATGTTACAATCGCAAATGAAGGGTTAATGCGTACATCATCTATTTGCGAATCAAAAATCTGCAGGCAGATTTTTAGAACTTTTTGATTGTGCATACATCTATATTCTTCGCAATGAAAATCCGTTAACGGATTTTTCATACTGGGGATATTAATGCGTACATCATACTATTTGCGAATCAAAAATCTGCAGGCAGATTTTTAGAACTTTTTGATTGTGCATACATCGGAATTCTTCGCAATGAAAATCTATTAACGGATTTTCTATACTGGGGATATTAATGCGTACATTATACTATTTGCGAATTAAAAATCTGCCGCAGATTTTTAGAACTTTTTGATTGTGTATACACTGAATTTTTCGCAATGACAATTGTAACGGTATTTCTCCGCCGGGGACTTGCAGGATGTATATTTATTCCTTTACAGTGAAAATCCGCAGAGGATTTTTATATATTTTTCATATTGATCACGCATACAAGGGAGGATATAATAATGGGCATTTTTAATTTTATTAAATCTCAATTTATAGAAGTCATCGAATGGACCGATGACAGCTCGAACATAATGGTTTACCAGTTTCCTGTCCAGAACAAGGAGATCAAAATGGGGGCCCAGCTCACCGTGAGGGAATCCCAGATAGCGGTATTTGTTGATGAAGGGCAGCTTACCGATGTTTTTACGCCCGGAAGGTACACTCTGGATACTCAGAACCTTCCTGTGCTGACAAAGCTTAAGTCCTGGAAATATGGCTTTAATTCGCCTTTTAAATCTGAAATTTACTTTATAAATACAAAGCAATTCACAAACTGCAAGTGGGGTACCACAAATCCCGTTATGATGAGGGATGCGGAATTCGGCATGCTCAGGATGAGGATGTACGGCACCTATTCCTTCAAAGTGGCCGATCCCGCCGTTTTTCTCCGGGAGGTTTTCGGAACTGCCATCCTTTTCACTGTGGACGGGATCACAGGCCAGCTCAAGAGCAAAATCGTTTCCGGAATATCTGATCTGCTGGCCGAAGCCTCTATCCCTGCGCTGGACCTGGCTTCCAAATATGACGAGATCGCGGCCATGTCAAAAAACAAGCTGGACGAAGGGTTTGCAGAGCTGGGTCTTACCCTCTCCTCTCTGGTTATTGAGAACATATCCCTTCCGGAAGAGGTTGAAAAGGTGCTGGACAAACGCACTTCAATGGGTATAATAGGCGACAGTCTGAATCAGTATACCCGTTATCAGGCTGCCGAGGCCATACGCGACGCCGCACAAAACACCGGCGGAGCGGCAGGAGCCGGCGTGGGTATGGGAGCCGGAATGGGCATTGGAAATATTTTTGCGGAAGCTTTTTCAGCCGGACAGCAAAGGCAGCCTGACGCCAAAGCCGCTTCTGAGCCTGCGCAGGCCAATGGCGGGAATGGAGCAGGCACTTCTGGCGGCACTAACTCCGGCACAGCCGCAGGTGGCCCCAATACCGGTGCGGCCGGCGGGCCGGCGGCTGTAAAGTGTCCTTCCTGCGGCGCGGAACTGAGCCCGCAGGCGAAGTTCTGCACCGAGTGCGGAAAAAAGGTTGAGCCGGCCGTGACAAAATGCGCAGGCTGCGGGGCCCAGCTCCCATCCGGAAGCAAGTTCTGTCCCGAATGCGGGCAGAAACAGTAATAGCGCGAAGCAAACATTCAGTGCAGACACTGAACTTTTTCGCGCTGCGAAAATCCAAAAGTGGATTTCCATAATATTAACCCGTGCATTTTTGCGCATCGTAAGCATGAAAAGCGCGAAAATAAGCATTTTGTACATTAATGGGAGGTCAAAATGAGCGAAACAAAAACAAATGATTCACAGTCCGAAGCCGGTCAGGAAACTGCTCCGGAGACCTCTTCCACCTCGTTTAAATGTCCATCCTGCGGCGGTGTAATGGTTTTTGACCCCCAGGGCCAGAGCTTGATATGTGAAAACTCCAAAAATATAATAAATCTTGACGACTCCTCTCAACACCCTACCGCCTATGGTTTTGAAAATGACAACGAACTGGAGCCCCAGGTATGGGGTGAGCGGAGCCATGCCGTCAAATGCAAAAACTGCGGCGCCGAAACCGTATTTGACGCATATGTTGTGGCGGACAGATGCCCTTTCTGCGGCAACAGCAACATACAGGAAGAGGTCATAACAACAGGCATAATGCCCGAGGGACTGATACCCTTTAAGATAAGCTCTGAAGCTGCTATCGGCCTGTATAAAAAGTGGCTGAGGGGAAAATGGCTGGCCCCTTCCAAGCTGCGGAAAAGTGTGAATAGCCAGAAAGTTCAATTGACCGGGATGTATGTCCCCTGTTGGTCTTTTGACGCCGATACAAGCTCATTTTACTCCGCTATGGCAGGAGAATATTATTATGTCACGGTCCACAGGACAGAAATGCGCAACGGCAAGCCGGTGCGGGTTGCGCACCAGGAAAGGCGCACCAGATGGTATCCCGTATCAGGGCAGTATTTTGAGGACTTCAGAAATTATATTGTGGACTCCTCCGTACACATTGACGACAATATGTATTCCCGTATCCAGCCCTACAATATGCAGGAATTGACAGGGTACAAGTCCGAATACCTGTCCGGCTTCAAGGCCGAGAGATATTCTGTAGATCTGAAAACAGGCTGGGAGACGGCCAAGGGCAGACTTTCGGACATAATTTCCAGCGGCATCGTCGCACAGATAAATGCGGATGAAGTCCGCGACCTCCGGTTTAAAACCGCGTATAACCATAAAAAATACAAGCACATCCTGCTGCCCTTGTGGTTTTCATCCTTCAAATACAAGGAAAAAATCTATGGCTACATGATCAATGGACAGACCGGAAGGGTCAACGGCAAATCGCCGCTGTCGCCCTGGAAGGTAACCGCACTGGTGGTCGGAATCGCAGCGCTGGCAGCTCTGGGCTATTTCCTGATAAATCTGTATACAGGCGGATGATGCAGGTTTGCGGCAGTACTTTTTAGAGTACAGTACATTTTATATTAACGGTGGACTTATATTATGGGAGCCTGCTTCATCCGGCCATGGCTTTCCCCGAATCCGCTGACAACAGCCCTGCAGACCACGCACGGTGTTGTTGCAAGGTATGTTGCCGGCACCCGCGAAGTTTGTATAAAAGCACTTGAAAATATAAAAAATATCTAGTATACTATGATAGTCGCTTATGCGCCCGTAGCTCAGCAGGATAGAGCGTCGGTTTCCTAAACCGCAGGTCGCACGTTCGAATCGTGTCGGGCGTACCAAAGAAAATGAGGGGTTTCATAAATAATGACCCTTCATTTTTTATGCCTATTCCGCCAGTTATTCCGCCAGTTATATAAACAGAGTAAAAATTACAACACTGGAAAATATATTTATCTTCCCAATTGACTTTAGACGCATATTACTCTTAAAATAGAAATATGTGGAAAGATGGGATAAAATGAAAGATTTTATTTCACTTTCAAAATTGTTGTCAGTGAAAGGAAGTGTTTTTTTAATGGCATTAATCAATTGTCCTGAATGTCAAAAAGAAGTATCAAATAATGCATATACATGCCCGAATTGCGGTTTTCCTATTAGCGGTGAAAAAAATGAAGAAAATATTGATGGTGCCCCCCAGGTGGAAAAAATAGAAAATGAACAATCCACACTGGTTATAGATAAAGGCAAGGTTATCGGAACATGCATAGTTATTTTAGTAATATTAACTTTAGTGATATCTTTTGCAGTGAGGTTATCGGGTGATGACAAAAAGGCATTTGATTTACTTGTTAAGGCTGCTGATGACTTCAAGGATCCTTCTTCCGTCAGATTGGTGAGTGGCTCATTTGATAAAGCAGGTACTCTTTGCTGCGCAATTTCGGCAACCAATGGTTTTAATGCCCGAGTTACATCATATTACAATATTTATAGCGACGGAACAAGCATAAAAATCAAATATTCTGATAGCGAATATGACACAACAAAGTCACTTAATATTAAAAAAATAAATAATAAACTCAAAAATAAATTGGCCTCGTTTGATTAATCTATAAAACTGTTTTTTATATCAATTCCATAAATGTTATTTTTCTTGACCATTTTACAAATTATGGTATAATGATTTTGAAGTGTTTTTAAGTCATAAGATATTTAGTAATGAAACAAAAAGAGCGAAGCTGTGACTGTCGCTCTTTTTGTTAGTAATTCCTGATTATGACTTCTCCATATTTTTTATCCTTATCCTCATATCTCGCGGTCAAATTATGATTCCTTTCAATTGCTTCAATATGAAAATTATCGTACTGTTCCCATATGAATTCACAGTCATTGTAAGATAGTATAAACTTCCCTCTTATACCTTTCAGTACACTGCAGAGTCTTTCATGGTCCCCCTTGGCAAACTGAGCCTGGTAATATTTTTCGGTGCCATAGTAAGGCGGATCCAGATAGAACAATGCAGAAGGACGATCATATACTTTTAGCAAATCCTCAAAATCCTTGTTTTCAACAACCACCCTGGAAAGTCTCTCCTGGATCTTGTCCAGGTATTCGATAGCGACTGTAGTATTTTTCTTTACACAGCCATATGTACGTGCATCGGATCCATAAGAAGTCTTAATCAGCATGAAGAACCTGGCCGCCCTTTGAATATCCGTCATGCCTCTAGTATTATATTGAGCCTTGAAGTCCTCAAAAAGTTCCCTTGAGTTGAGCATAAAGGCCAGCTCCCGTTGCAGCTCCGAGCAATGGTATTTAATGCACCTGTACAAATTAACAAGATCACTGTTATAATCGTTATATACTTCCATTTCTGCATGCTTATCACTGTGGAATAGTACCCAGGCAGCGCCACCAAATACCTCTATATACCGTTCAAAATTCTCCGGAAATCTATTTACTATTTCCTTTCTTAAAAGCTTTTTACCGCCTATCCAACCGATGAAGCTGTTCATGAAATTCCCTCCAAACAATAAAAAACAGAACCGACGCGCTGTCCTGTAAATGCAGTATTCCTCAAAATTCCTGTTGAATATATTATACTACTTTTATATAATGAAATCAAACATATGTTCGGAAATAAGGAGTATCTATGAAAGTGTTAAATAGACCTATAAAGATTATTTCTATAACCGATGAAAATGGAGAGATTCAGCCTGTCCGGTTTCAGATAAGTGATAAGGCTTCTAAGCCAGTTACAATAAAAATTGAGAAGATACTAAACATACATGAAGAAAAAGTTGCGGGGACTGTGCTGCGTATGTTTCATTGTCAATCCACAATCAAAGGGCAACTCAAGGATTATGAGTTAAGATATAATACTCAAACTTGCAAATGGTATCTCTTTAAAATGTGAGGCCTCATTCTGAGACCTCTGTGTCAGATATGTATTCAATTAAATCCCCTGGCTGACAGTCTAATTCTCTACATATTTTATCAATCACTTCAAGTGATACAAATTCATTTGTATTGAGCCTGGCCAGTGTGGAAGATGAAATACCTATCTTATCTCTTAATTCTGTTTTTTTTATATTCATATCAATAAGTAACTTCTGAAACTTTTTATAGCTTATCATAAATTCACCTCAAGAACATTTTAATATATCATGTTCGACATGTCAAATTTATTTGCGATAATACAAATAAAAGTGTTGACAAATAAACTTTAGTTTGATAAACTTAATTACAATAAATCAAATTAAAGTTTGACAAATCGAAGGAGGACTTTTATTATGAAAAGATTATATTACGAGGATAAATACTTGGGCGAAATAGCTGAAGCAGCGATACAAGATATTGATAACAAAAAAATATACAGTATACCTCTGACTGAGGACGAAAAGCTGGACAGCATATTAGGTTTACTTGATTTAGATATTGTTGATTTTAAGCACCCTGAAGCATTTCATTTTGAGGAATCTGACGATTTTGAACTTTACTCAGTTTTCATAAGGCTTTATCAAGCTTTATCTGAAAAAATATATGCAAAATTCGCATACCGCGGAAGATTGACCAAAAACCGTATACGAGAAATCACAAGTTTTAGGTATCATAGCTTTGACATCAAAATCGATGGGAAAGAACTGACTAGCGAAGATTTTAAAAGCTTTTTAGCAAGTAAGTAAGATTTATCCGGGTCCTGAAAAGTTCCCGGCCGTCGGACTATAAAAGTCCCTGAAGAGTCTTTGAAAATTAAGACGAAACGGAAAAGCAGCCCGACACCTGGACAGTGAACCCGGACTGCTTCAATACACAACCACAATGGGCTATGTGACTATATTTTAGCATAGCCCAACCATGAAAGGAAGGGTTTATATGTTTAATAATTTGAAAGCTGAGATTGAGGCTATTACGGCCGGCGAAAGATTTGTTGATACTGACACAATAAACGCAGTTATGGAAATTCCGGGATTGCACCTAGAAAACTGCGGAGCTTCTGGTACCGGCAAGGGAACATTATGGACTGCTTACACAGATGATGGGGAAGAAATTGCCGACATGGTGGAGTTGTATGACTGGCAACCGGAACAACCTTTAGCATAGGGGTTTATCAGCGGCCCGGTTAATTCCGGGCCTATAAGGAGGATTTCAGGATCAATGACCCTATTCATGAAATTTAATGATTTTATTGACAAAATCTTTTTACCATATGTCTTAAAAACCCGTGAACTATCTACATATCACAAATATGAAAAGGACCTAAGATTATTCCGACAACAAATCGGGAATATGAGAATGATTTTTATAACCAAAAAGACTATTAAGGCACTTTTGAAGACATTCGAGGATCGGGGACTTAAGCAAAATACCATTTGTGGCTATTTCAAGGTTATAAATGCCATATTCAATTTTGCAGTAAAAAATAAAAACATCTTCCGGAATCCATGCCGTGGCATATGGGTAAAGGATGGCACTTCCTGTGCCGGTGTATTTACACCCGAAGAAATAAATAAACTTCTAGGACGTTTAAAAAATAAATATCCCTTGATTTGGCTACCCACCTATATTGCATTTAATACAGGTATGCGGAGAGGTGAAATCGTAGGCCTAACCTGGTCAAATGTCGATTTGAACCGTAAAGAAATATTAGTAAAACAAAGCCTTTGTCGGACGGTCGCAGGTGTCATTTATATTAAAAAGCCTAAGACCGATTCAGGCATACGAATAATAGCAATTTCCGATGAAGTTGTTGAGGTGCTAAAAAAAATAAAGAATAAATCAAACTGCGAATTTGTTGTTGCTGGATGGAATGGGAAATGTATGGATCCTCAGTATTTAACAAATTATTTTAGTAAAGCAGTCAGGGAATGTGATATTTCAAATCACCGCTTTCATGATTTGCGACATACACATGCAAGCTTATTATTAGCAGCTGGCGTAAGTATCAATGTTGTATCTGCTCGGCTGGGCCACGCGACCATTGAAATTACTTTGAAAGTTTACTCGCATATGCTACCGGGACAACAGCATGCTGCCGCGGAAGCATTTTCAAAGGGAATGAAGGATGGGTTTATTAGATATTAAAAATGCCCCGGAAGAAAGAGAGGATATTATGGAATATTATATTTTAAAAGAACTATTAGACATTGAGCGAGAATTGGTTATTGGCGATGAAAAAGGGCAGGCCCCTAAAACATTAAAAAGGATTACAGCATTAACAGAATCGCTTGTAATTAAAATTAACCGGGACGAAGAAAAACAAATGATATCCAATACAATTAAGAACTGTAGATTTTGACAAAGCAGCCCTGAATCAAGGCCTTTACGTTCGTTATATTAAACCATACCTACACAAAAAGTAAGCCCCTGGGATCTCTCCACAGGGGCTTTATTCTTATATACGCTTTAATATTGTATCCGGAGGCTTTGGCTGCTGTGTGGATTTATTTAATTTGCCATCGTCCAGATAATCTTTAACTTCATCAAACCAGCTCTGAAGCTTTTCCCTCATGCTTTTTTCAGATATAAAAAATTTGAGCCATCCGGGGATTAAATTGTATAGCTGGCCGAGAACTAAATTAAATCTCTCCTGCCCCCTCTTGCTGCCTGCAATATTTTTTTCCGCCTGCAAAATAAGTGTATAAGCGAACTTCCTAAGCTCGTCCCAGCGCTTGTTCCATGCAAGATAAAATACATAAAAAAATACTGCTACAACAAGCAGTATCGTTGCCCAGTTATTTATCAAAAACTCTTTCATCCTATTACCTCCCTGTCAGCCTGTTAAAAATATTCATAACAAAAGCCGGAAAATACTTTATTTCCTCCAGCCTGGGCAGCCACAGTCCGGGATCGTTTTGTGTGGCTCTGATAACATCTTCCGGTGTTTTAAAGTCATTGCCCAGAATGGACTGACATATCTGCAGCATTTCCTTCGCTTTTCCTTTGGTTTTAGGCCCTGCTATGCCATCTGCCTGCAGCCCGGCCAGGACCTGAAAATCCTTTACAGTCATGTCTTCTCTTACCCCTTTCACACATGCATCTCTTATTAACTCTTTCTGCGTCTGGCTGATACCGTTATGCTCTATTAGCTGGATGTGCCACGGCTCGTATGACATTGGCTTTATAAGGCCATAGGTTTTCAGTTCTGCATTTGTCATTACCTGAAACCAGCTATCTGTAATGTCCAGGGCTATGCAATAACAGTGGTTCGATCTGCCATACGCAGCCGCCAGGCATTGACCAGCCTTGTTGTACACTGAGCCGTCCGCGCGCTGTGTATATGTTTTGTTCTCGGCCAGGACCTGCGCGTTAATAACTTTCTGCTTTTCCACACTCCGGTATCCGGATGTACACAAACAGTCTTTCCCCTTCGCGGCGCATAAAGCATTCACCGCAGCGACCAGTTTTGGATATACGCATGCTTCATCCGCATATTTAAATCTTACCTGGGACATATATCCCCATCTCCTTTCAAAAGAGCCTTGATATTATGTAGCCTACAAGCCCGCTCACCAGTGCCGTGATCATAACAGTTACAATAGTTTCATACCTCCTGGTGGGCTTTTCTTTGAGTTCCTTGACATCCTGTTTTATACCGGCAATCTCCTTGTTTGCAATCTCTTGCTGTTGGGTAAGCAGTTTCATGTTCCCTGTGAGGTCCAGGAGGATTTGTGTCTGCGTTTTCTCAATCTCGTCAATTTTTTTATCATGCGCGTCCAGCCTGTGAGTATTGCTGATTCCCCGCTGCTGTATTTCTGTAATTGTCTGTACGTTTGAACAAGGCTCCATTGCATTCCCCTCTTCCTGTGTTGTTTTATAAATAAAAAGAAAGCCTTGCGGCTCTCTTAATATTGTTTATATATATTTTAAATAATCCGGTACCTGGGCCTCTCCTCGTCAAATAACCAGTACCGGAGCCAGTCATCTAATATAATAGCTCCGATACCCAGGACAAACCATAAGAGACTAAAATAAAGACAAATTTGTCCCTGTAGATTAAATGGCATATTACTATAATCCCATATATTCAGTTTCAGCCATACATTCAGGACCAGGCCGGATACATACTCCACAATAGTGACCATCAGCGCTGCAATTATCCCCTGAATCCAAAGTGGCATTGTCCAAGAGAACAGTTCATTGATCAAGCCGATCAGCACAAAGCATACCCCGCCCGCAAAGAACATCTGCCATGTGGAGTATCCCCTATACAATAATTCAATACAATAATAAAGTAATCCACCAATTATAAATAAAGTAAATAACTTAATGTATCTCATTACTATCACCTATCCTATAATGCTTATTAGGGTATCCAAATTGCTTTGAATATCCTCGTCAAACTGTGAATTCCAAGTAATTTGATTAACCTCATTCGCGGAAGTATATCTATAAATTTGCGGACGTAACCCGCTGTTAAAGGTTAATTCATTCATTTTAATAAAATAAGTAGCTTGATTGAAAAATGCTACAAATTTATCTGCATTCCATATTGCACATTCTTCACCATCAGCGTGCCAGGATACTGTTTGTTTACCTGCTATTACTTCGGAGTAAACCGACATTAATTTTACCTGATCTCCAACTTCAAGGGAATAGTGCTTTGTCTCATTCTCCCAGGTGAAATCAATTCCGGCAATTGTACGTTTATAGCATTCTTCACTTAATTCTGCTATTTTTGTTGCCTTAATTTGTTCAATGGATACATCGGCAGGTGGTTTTATTCCCCCAGTATCTTTATAGTATTCGTGGTATGCGGCAAATACTTCTCTTTCATTAGGCGTGGCACCCTCTTCCGGAATGAACATAATTGAACCGTCCGGGAGGATAATACTAAAACCACCATCAATAAAGCTCAGGTTTTCGCATTTGCCTAGGCTTTCCGAATTATTATATATTATTTCATCATTCTGTAATCTTAGCATATTTATAGCCTCCCTCTACAATCCAGTATTACTTCATCAAACCAAATGCGGAAACCATAATTCATAATATTATCGTTTATGGTAGCGTTACCCCCAGCATAGAAAATATCTATTCTCACCAGATTTTCAACCAATTGTATAGTAGATATCTGAATATCAGATAACGGTATTAAATTATATTGATGAGATGAATCACCATAGCGTATCTCTCTAAATTTTATACTCACGGTGGGTTTAACACGTTTAGAATGAATAGGAAGAACAACCTGTAAAAAGTTGCCTGCAGTAGCCCATCCATAACAACCTCTACCATATGCTGCGTGATTAGTAATTTTTTCATATATACTCAAATCAACAATTGTATCTAAGGCACTGTCATGTTTTTGTTTCTGTTCAAGCTCTTTGCTATGGCTTTCCAGCGTTGATAATACGCTTTGTTTATATGATAGTGCAAGGCTTCCAAACAACTGAGCATGAAGTGTTTTAAGGATTTGATAATCTACTGTGTATATGGCATAAGGGTCATAGTTCGTATTAGAGATAAATAAGTACCCATTATCAGATGGATCAATTGCGCTTGTCCAAAATTGTCTATCATATATATCACTTTTATATATAGCAATATGATTTTCTTGTTTATATTTCCACGGTGAATATGCAGTATCTCCTATTGCATCTATGCCAGTATAATAAGTTTCATCCACTAAAATAGGATTAATAGTTTCATCCAATACAATACCACTGTCAACAAAAACATAATTGTCTCCAGGCACCAAATTCCATATTTCACCGTGAACTGGAGTATTCACATCTGTAATAGGTTCGGGGTTTGCAAGTTTGTAATGCAGCCGATAACCTTCATAACCTGGAGCTATATTATTAATACAGTACTGTAATATTCTCGTATCTCCTCCAGAAGGATTGTCGCACCTAGCAACAATGACTCCAGCAGATGCCGTTACAGCAACAGCCATAGTTATATTATTTCCCGAAATGTTAGTAATAATATTGGCCCCACTAACACTAACTACAGCTACATAATCTCCAACTTTAAAAGGTGTTACATCAGTAACAGTTATTGTTGTAGTTGCGGATGCAGCAGAACTTAAAGTTGTTGCTGTGCCTAATGGATAGCTGGTAATTACAGCGCTGCTAGTTAATCTATTTTTAAACAGAATATATCTACTACCATCATTCCATGTGGCCTGCCAACCATTCATAATTGCTTTAACTTCATTATTATTTGGATTTACAGATTCAGCCCAACCAGCATCAGTATCACTAATATGCAGATATAAAGCTGTAGAAACCGCAAAACCATTTACTACATTGCCGCTAACTTCTGTTAACATATCACCATTGTATCGAACCATTTTATGCCCTGCGAGGTATCCATGAGCAGAATCAACCAGAATATCAGGTAACTGGGATAATACCAATGAAATTGATTTAAAACCGGTAAAATCTTGGCTATATTGCCAATCATAATTTTTACCATATAAAGGAGCCGTATGCTTAACACTACGTTGTCCAGATACCTTACCATTTCCTATTTTAACTTTATCATCCCTTGTAAATCGACCTTCTACTACAAAACGCTGTAAGTCGCAGGATTTGTACTCTGCTGGGGCTTCTGTGCCTTCTACGAGCATTATAGAATCGAAGTCATACGAACCAATAATCTCTCCATACATCATGATTCTCATTTTAGTTGTAGTCGTATCCGTTATAAAAGTTTTATTACTGCCGCTAAGCAGTTGTATCCCTATTGAGCCAGTGGTTACATCAAATGCAACGATATATGCACCGGACTGAACATTAGCTTTACAATAATATATTGTATTTGGTTTGACATATATATCTTGATAGGCATAATCCCCAGGGCCTCCGGCAGTTGCAACATTTAATCTGAATTTCCCATTAAGAACTGATAAACCTGCTGTCCGAAATAATGACCAATACCCAACACCATCTTCACAATTGCCATTCATCACAAGATTATATCTGCGGTTTTCAAAGTAAGGATTCTGAAGCGTGGCATAGCTGTCAACATAGGGGTATTTTGTCATGAGCTGATCGAGGGTTAAAGCATAGTCAGCAGCCGATATTTCATTCACCATTACACCATCAACCCATCCATACTGACCGCTGGTACCTATAACTGCATATAACCATAAGTTAGTCGTAGCCGCAGTCTCTGCCGGGTTTAGCTTAATACCTACTCTCTCAAAATTAGTAGTGTTAGTAACATACCCGCTTGATTTACCTGCACCACCAACTGTTAATCTCAGTCCAGACGTTACATTTCCATTTTTAAAATATGCACTGATAAAATAATATTTACTGTCATCCAATTGCATTTCAGCTTTTGTTTTTGATATTGCGCTTCCGGTACTAGTCATGGTAATTTTTATACTATTAGCACCAAACACTTTTGTAGTTGCATCAAGAGTGTGTGTTGTATTAACATCAGTCCATTTGTTTACATCCTCACAATTTCCGTCTGAACCTAATAAATTTGTAATATCAAACCCGGTAAACTCAATTTTGGGAGATGCCGCAACTTCTGGGATTTGAATATGGTTATATCCAAAACTGACCGGAGGGGACTGGACGGCTCCGGATGATATTGTTTGTGTTATTTCCGTAACTGCTTCATGGCTGGCAACTCCGCCCTCCACATCAATGTCTTTGTATGCAGCTGCTCCCAGGTCGGCAAACCATTTTTTTACCTTTCCAAAGAGAATTGATAATTTCTCGCCGGCGGAAATGTTTGTCCTCGTTTCAGCCTGAGTAAAAGCCACGGTCACATCGGATCCGTCTCCATCCAAATCAAGTTTATCTTCCAGTGCAGCATTCATCATTCCAACATTCACCAATGCTGTAGTATCGATTGTAAGGTTGAATTCACTTTCATTTGAAAAGTCGATCACCGTATAAAGGTTAAGAGCAAAATCGGGTATATCTGTTTCGGAAGGAATTGCAATACCGACTTCATCCTGAAGAATAGCAAAAAGAGCTGAAGGATTATTTGCCGTATGTGCCCATATTCCGATCTGATTCATTGTATATCCTGTTACCAGGCCGATAGTTGTAATAAAAATATTGATTTTTTTCCCATTGGTTTCATTTGTAACTCCGACAATATTGAAGGTCTGTCTCTGAGTTTTGAGAGCCGTCTGCGCCAAAAGTGAAGCCACAGGAACTGTTCCGGATCCTCCGGCGGCATTGTCAATGGTAAACGTTGCACCACCAAGCACCTGTTGCAACATAGCGACACCGGCATTCGTTACTACTGCATTATTCCAAGCCATATACTGCCACCTCCACAGTTAATTTTATTTCCATACAAGCCATAGCCGCAGCACCATAGCTTGTGCAATACCCCGCTGGAAGGTATATATATTCTACGTTATCAAGGTGAGAACGTAGGTTTTTATAATATTCAACCCTATCAAGTACACGCTGGTGCTTCACAGGGTTGACTCCTTCATAGGTTATGTCAATCTGCAGTTTAAAGTGATACGGATCTCCTCCGTATGTAAACCACTCTTCAACTTTTGTATCCGGATAAATAGCCGAAATAGCTTTTTCCACTGCGCCTTTTGTGCCAAGAGTCCTGTGGACATTCCAGCTATCTTTCAGCGTTCTGCGTTTTTCGGCTAGGCTGTAGTTGTAGTCCCACCAGTCGACCTTGAAGTCATGAGCGAGAATGTCCAGCAGCGCTTCCGGGAGGTCATCTATGCGGGAGTAAATTATCAAGCTTTTAATTTCATCCGGACGCAAGGCAAACTCGTCCGCAACAGCCGAAGCGAGAGCAAGCATATTTTCATCCCTGGCCAGAGCCGGAGGAAGGGCACGGAGAAGATTCTCTGATGTGATACCATACTCATTCATTCTCATACCCTCCATTTGTTATTGTTATTGTGCCTACCGTTGCGATCTCAGGCGTTGTATCATCGCTGCCATCACTTAATTCAGTAAAAACAGGGGAAGTTAACACAACTCTTTTTATCCCTGTCTGCATGAGCAGCCCTATTAAATAAGATGGATTGATGTCGCGGCCCAGCTTTTCATATTGCCATTTTACATAGTTACCAACTGCCTCCTGGACGGCTGTTTCTACTTCCGCTGCACTGAGTGAAAGATTCTGCGGAATGTAGTATGTAAAAGTGATATTGTAATTTGATTCATCTGGATCGGCGACAACAACATAATCCGTAAGTGGTCTTACAAAATCATCGTTACAAGCAGCAAGGACAGCATTCTTAATTTCAGTACTAGCACCCGTTCCATTGTTCATTAGAACATACATATTTACCTGGCCAGGCTCAGGCGTGTTTGCGACAACATCAGCGATCTCCCGGGAGACCTGTTTTGCAAAATAAATGTAACCGCCTTTAGCGCCGGCATTGCTGTAGGCGTCCTGGCTATCTCTCATAAGTTCATAGTACTCATCATCCGAGCTAGCGTCAGAACCGCCATCACTGATTGTGATATTTTCGCAATGATCGTAATAGGCATAAGGCTCAATGATTACATTAATTTGTCCAGGAGCATAACCGTTTCCGATGACTCCGGCCGTCATGCACTGAACCATTGCGTCAGCGAAAACATCCCCAGGTTCGATGTAATTATCCGCTGTCGTTTCCCATATCAGGCCATTTCCTGAATCTGTTACCTGTGTTCCTGTGTGTATTAATATTGCGGTTTCCTGAACTGCAGAGATATAAAATCTTATCGTGCATACTGCCGGCTGTGCTCCGGGACGATCCTTTATATAAAACAATTCGCCCAGTGCGTCAAGATTTTGACCTTCAGCTCTGCTGGGCAAATTTTGGTTGCCAGTATAATTGTTCAATGATCTTTCCTGAACAAGCACATCGGCTATCCAATTAATAAAAAGTTTTTCCGGACTGGCAGGCCTGATTACTATGCCAGTGATCTGCTCATAAGCTGCAATAAGACTTGCTACAAGAGCAGTTGTATCTGTGTTTATGAATTGATAATCTTTATTCCTCACTTATCTCCACCTCCACAGTTGGGATCAGCTTACCAGGGACATTTTCATCAACTTTAAAAGTGATGTCTATGAGCTTTGCCCGAGGCTCCTGGTCTGCTATTGCTTCCGTTATTTCAGCAACTGCCAGAGCTTTTGCAACCGGTATCGGCTTGTCAAGAAATTGCATTGGCAATCCAAATCCTCGATCAAGCGGAACGGTACCCTGCCTGGTCGAAAGCATAATAGCTATATTCTGCATTACTGATGATATAGTATCATTTTCATTCAGCTTTATTTTGCTAACGTCTCTTGCACTTATTAAATAGCTCATATCCCCCACCTCACGATTTTAGATATTCAAGCAAACTTACAGAGACGGTAGCAGCTGTCAACTTACCATCCTTGCCGAAGGTCTGCATTTTTATTTGATGTTTTTCTATTGTCCACCGGTACTTCCCAAGAGTTTTGTCGCCAATAACCAGCGTGAGGGTTTTCCCGGTTCGCTCATTCTGCCAAATTTTTACGAGCTCCGGATACGGATCCACACCAAGATATGCAGAAAGTACCATATCAAAAGATACCGCGTCCGGTTCAAGGCCGGTGAACTCCGTGAGCGAATTTGACAGGTGCCGGTCATGTTTCGCATATCGCGCAGCTCCAGACCAGGTCATCTTATCTATTGTTTCAACCATTTCAGAGGACACCTGAAAAACAATATCCCCTAGTGCACCGATTATCATTAGACCACCCCCAGCACATAGCCATCACCATTAAAAACAGGGAGGTAAAGGGCCAGCACTGTATCGTTAACCGCCGGCATCCAATATGAAACGGAAGCTTCATGGGCATGCTCGCCTGCCAGATCAGTCAAATTCTCTCCGGTGATAGTATGCAAATGTTCGCCATTATTTTCAATGTGAACTGCACCCGGATGTTGCAATACAAAAAGCCAGTCCGAGGTCATATTATCTTTATCCCTATAAAGTACCCTGACTTTCCTATGTGCATTATCAACTGCACTGACGGTCCCAATTCTAACAAGATTATTTAAAATATTTTCCATCAGTACCCCTCCAATACTCTCCTTAACTGAATTTGCGTTACATATCCCGAACCGCTTACAGTATGCTTCGCTTGCTTAACGATGTACTTTCCGCTAAATGCGCCCCAATCTTCAAGTATGATCGTAACCCCAGCTACAATATCAGGATTACCGGGGATTGTGAATGTCGCAGTCTTTTCATATTTATTGTGTAGCCTGAGTCGTTTCTCGGCTATTGTCTTTGCTTCTGCTATGCTGTTGACCTTTGCCCACACTTCAAGCTGCTGGTTATCTTCATCTTTAGCTTTATAATTCTCAGTATAAGCGATAGCTTCAATTGTCTTGCCGGTTGCAGGGTTTACATAGCGCACTCGGCAGCTCGCATACTGTGTATCCGCTTTTCCGGTCTGGAGCTTATATTTGCTATAGGTACCATCACCGCGCTTGATTGTCAGCATAGGAACCTTTGATTCATATGCTGACTGGTCAAAAAGCACGATGATGTTATTCGTGACCTTTAATGATATGCCGGCGTCATGACACAGAGTAGACAAAAAAGCAATATCGCTCGTTGTGATCTGCTCGACCCGTTTAAACTGCGGATCGAAAGCAGATTCATAAAGGCATGCCATCCCGTTTGCCGCTGCTATCTGCCTTGCTATTTCTGACAAGGATATTGATTCCCATGCCTTATTTTTTTTTGTCTGTCGGATCTGTGCAATATACGGCAGTGATGTACCTTTTATGGCTATAGTAGCCGGAGGACCGGAAGCCTCCACACTGTCAAGTTCAAATTGTCCACTGTCAAGTACTTTGTCCTTGCCATCACTATTCCAATTTTCCCGAACAAATACCGCCTGAATACGAAGGCCTTTAATTGTTGTCTCACTTGTTTGGACTTCCCCAATGACACCAGCCTTTTTGACCTGGCTTTCTGCAAACCATCCGATTTGTCCGACATGAATGGGAAACGGAATATTGCTTTTCAGGTTTAATCTGGTAATACTGGCTTTGTAATTCGTCACCGCCGCCCCAGGGGACCCATCACCATAACTGGTATACCGCGGCTGACCGTTTACGATTACTTCATCACCAATCGCCCAGGTACCGGTACCATCCCCTACGGTGCTGCCACCACTGATCTGAGTGATATATTCTGCACTGACATATGCGTCTTTATTATTGTGCCTAATATGTGCCCATCCATTTGACGATGATAATACGATTATCTGAGTGCCAAAAGCCAATGAACCAATCTTTGCATGATTTGTACCCGGGCCGCTACGCACATTCAATCCATTCCGGGCTGTTACCTTATAATTCGATTGTGGAGTGGCGGGCGAAGCGGCAGCAGCCTGTATGGCAACATCAAGCCATTTTTCCAACCAGACACTTTCACGATCCTGTATGTTTAGCTGCAGATCATCAGCTACATCTTCCTCATTATCAATGTAAGATAGCGACAAAAAATATGGCTGGATTGAATTTGTAATATCCACTCCTCCAAAGTATACCTCAACCGACGTGCGCCTTGCTGAATTCTTATCACTCATCCGCTCACCTGCTTCCATGGTGGCAGGGTATCAGTGACTTCCACAGCTATATCCGGAAGAACGAGAGTTATGCCTGCAGGAAATATATAATAATCAAGGTATTGCTGGTTCAGATTTATAAGTTTATCTGTATATGCTGTATCCCCAAGTTGTGAATATGCTATACTGTCCCATTTATCACCCTGGACCGTTGTGTAATTCCTCATACATATGCGCTCCTTTTCGCGTTATTGCCTGCGCTTTCCAGTAGCTCCAGAATTGTATCCAGGAGATTACTGTCATGAGTTCGCAGCATTGCCTCGATTTCATTTGCATTGCCCCCGGTTACTTCATATTGCGGGGACCAGTCAAGTGTTATTGATACACCACCAGCGCCATTTTCTGCAGATATGGCGTTTGCTGTAAATGCTTCAACTCCTGCGCTTGCAGTATTTTTCATTGCCTCTGTAACCTCAGGCTCCATGGATTCAACTCCACCGGCAAATCCGCTCATGGCATATTCACCTTTTTCCCACATTACCCTTGAAGGACTGTGGATTTCAAGCCGCTCATCAATGGCCGTGACTGCTGCGTCAGCTATTCGTTTGTATGCTGCCTGTACCTCCGGAATCATATTTTCGGCGCCGGCAATAAACCCCTGTATAGTATTCTTTCCTGCCTGAGCTGCCTCATCGCCAAGCTTCATATTGCCTATGGTGGTTTCAAGTTCTTTCTGCAGGGAATTCATAGCCTCTTCAAATTCAATTTTGAGGTTCCCCAGTTTTTCTCCAACGGATTCCTGTTCATCCCGGAGGGCCTGCCAGTTTTTAACCATTGCTTTCAGGTCACTATCAGAGGCTTTTGCCATACCGGCGATAGCATTGACACTGTTCGTACTTCCGTCTGCAAAACTGGCAAGCATTTCGCCGAGGCCTTCAATGTCACCACTTCTGTTTGTCAAATTAGCCAGATTTGTATTGTATTTCTCCCAGTAGGTAATTTGACTTTCTAAAGCTTTATTCATCTTATCTGAGCCTGTTGCGACGGACTCTTTGACTTCATCCCATAAAGAATATTGTCCTCTTACGCTTTCAAGTGCCGCTTTATATGCCTCGTTATATTTTTCAGTTAATTCAGATACCTGACGCGTGATATTCGTGATAGCATTCTGAACCTCTCCACCGTTGTCAGCAACCTCTTCCGAATAGCCAGCCATAGCTTCAGAAAGTTCGGTAACCTTTGCTTTAGATTCATCATAGGCCTCTTGAGCTACTTTTTCTGCCTTCGTAGCATTTCTTACCGCTGTTTCAGCATTTACAACCGCACTTGAATAATCCATTAAGTCAGTATATCCGCTGTTTTCTCCAGTTTTCAGCCTATTAAGTTCCTTCTGTGCATTCGCTGTTTCTTCTATGCGTTTTGATAATAGCTCCTGATTGGTGAGCTCATCTATCTGAAATTTTTTAAGCTCCTCATAGTTCGCAGTGTTTTTTTCTCTTTCTATTTCTGCCTTTACTACTTTTCGTATTGCCTCGGCAGTCATATTAAGGGAATCGGCATATTTATCATATGCAAGCCCAAGCTCGGGCATTGCCTCATTCAGCATATCAACGACAGTGAGGATTTCCTGCTTCGTGGAAGCGGACTTTTCTTCAACGCTCATTAGCTGTTCGAGCTTTGTCATAAGATTTTCATTGCTACGAGCCTCTTTGTCGACACCGCTTATAGTAGTATCATAGGCCTCCATCAACGCCTTATGAGCGTCAATTACTTCTTTTTGCTCCTCGGCCAGCTCCCTGGTTGTCTGTTTATTATCCTCATATGCCTTAGTGACTTCATCTAGCTGCCTCTTCAGAACCTGAGCCTCATAGGATGTTTCACCCATGGAGTCAGATACATCATTGTATTTATCCTGTAATTCCCGCATCTGATAATATTGTTCGCGGGAGGTCGCAGTAAGCCCATCCAATTCTCCTTGCCCTGACTTTGCGGCTTCGGATAAAGCAACAATACCAGCGGTCAATGCTGCCACGCCCAGCGTTACACCCATGATGACATTTACTCCTGGTATTGAAGCCATAAATAACTGCATCAATGGGATAACTACTCTCGTTATCGTAGCAAACGCTACAAGTCCTGCAGTAGCTGCTCCGATTATTCCCACGAATACAGTAACTGTTTTGACAAGCGCAGGATTCTGCTGCACAAATTGTGTAATACCAGCGAGTACATCCTTGGCGACCTGATACAATTCTCTCAGGACTGGTGTATAATTATCACCTATTGCTATTTTGAGATTATTATACTCATTCTGCATCATTTTAAGCTGACTTTCTGTAGTTGCATATCGTTTTTCAGCTTCTATTGTCAGAGCAGTATTATCTTTCCATGCAGCATTGGCAGTTTTAAGGGTATCCGTGAGCATTCCGCCGGATGATGCGAGAGCCAGGACGGCATTTGACATTCTAATTTCCGATATGCCCAATGACTCCAACGTTGCAACGGAAGATCCTCCCGCTTCGTTTATCTTGCCGAGTCCGTCAATGAATGCTGCTAAAGCTTCGACTGAATTTTCTCCCCATTTCTCAGAAAATTCATCCGCAGTCATACCTGCGACCTTTGCAAAATTAGCAAGCTCCGGCGCTCCAGTCTGGACCATTACCTCAAACTGCTTCATCAGTTTTGATATAGCGCTACCGCCAGCCTCCGCTTCGATACCAAGAGAAGACAAAGAAGAAGCCACGGCCATGATTTCCGGTTCTGATAGTCCAATAAGCGCACTAGTAGAGGCGAGCCTTGTCGCCATTTCCACAATTTCAGATTCTGTAGATGCCGATTTATTACCGAGGTCAACGATAGTTGAACCTAAGCGGCCATAGTCATCAGAAGACATCTTAACAACATTTGCAAATTTGGCCAATGCTGTAGCAGCGTTCATAGAGCTTAAATTTGTTGCGACACCAAGATCAGCCATTACCTCAGTAAATTCCAGAAGAGAATCGTTTTGTATTCCAAGCTGGCCTGCTGCTTCAGTAATTTCATTTAGCTCTGCAGTTGTAGCCGGCATATCTACGGAAAGGTCTTTTATGCTCTGTGCCAAAGTAGCAAGATCCTGTTTACTCAAATCCGTGGTTTTCGCAACCCCAGTAATCCCAGATTCAAATTCAATAGAGGCATCCGCCGTATTCATGAAACCATCGTAAATTTCTTTCAGCACTCTTGATATGCCGGCAGCGGCAATAGCATCACCAACTGCCATAAAAGCATTGGAGGCGGTGGTGCCGAAATTATTGGCTTTGACAGCCGCCGCCTCCTGTTTCTGCTTCAGTTCGTCCAGCTGGCCGCCAAGCCTTGCTTCTTCTGTCCTGAGAGCGTCAGTATTTATCCCTGCTTCATGGAGGGCATTTTCCATCTGCCTGAGCTTAGCCGTCTGTGCATCAATAGATGTATTTGTTTTATCTATCTGTAATTGTTTTGAGAGCAGCTTATTTTCAAGAGCAGAAGAGTAGGTACCAGTTTCGGACATTTCTTTCTGAATATTGTCATACTGCTGCTGCAGGACTTCCAATTTTTTACGAGTAGCCTCCACTGCGCCCTGCTGCTTTTCATATGCAGTAATATTAGCTTGAGTTTTTGAAAGTGCCTCTATTTCTTTTTGCATTTGTACAATAGAGTTCTGCGCCGATTTGAAGGTACTATTATAACTGCCGCCGAGCTGGGCGTTTAATTGGAATAGCATTTCATATTCGCGTCTACTTGCCATAAATAATAGCTCCTTTCAAATCATTTTTTCTTCTTTGGTTCTTTCTTTGTTTCGGTCACAATCTGGTTACTGTCCCTTATCCACTTCGTAAAATCCGTTAGTGGGAGAGATAACCAAAATGGCACAGGTGTATTATTCGTCTGTGCCATTATTAGACTTTGCCTCCGGAGCCATTTTCCTCCGTCGCCAATTACAACTCTGATTTCAGCAAAAAAGAGCGTGCAGCGCTCCTTATTTTGTTATAATCCGCAATAGACATCCTTTTGAAGAAATCTGAACCAATACCCTCAGTACATGCCCTTGCACACATACGTACCAGGTATTCGCCTGAAAAAGTAGGAACAATGACTGCCTTACCGAGCTGCTGCAACTCATTTTCTATTGAAAGAGCGTCATCCCCTGTAAGCTTATCCCAATTAAAAGTAATTTCTTCGAAGATCTTGCCATCATATTCATAAGGCCTGCGGAATTTGTGAGTATAAGAATCATTGCTATCGACTGCTTCTTTTTTTGCTGCAGAAAATTCCTCGGGATCAATAGCACCAGTATTTTTTAAATCAGTCATAATATAATCTCCTCTCAAATGAAAAGATTCCCGGAGCGAAATTCGCCCCGGGCTCTTGTTTGTTATTTACCAAGCGCACGCCTAACGTCAGCAAGGTAGTCTACGCCATTCACAAAATGAATGTAGTTAAAGGGATCAATTTCCCTCATTCTCGCTCCATCGATGTAAAATGCCCAGTAGCGCACTGCGTATACCACTGTGGGATTTCCCATACTTGCAGGTGCCAAAGAACCTCCAGTATATTGTGTTGGAATTACTACAAGGACATGCTTATGCTCCTGATACTTAATAGTACCAGATGTAGTATCTTCAACCTGCACAGAGGCACGCAAATTTATTGTATGTCGCCTCGGTTCAGAAAGGGCAATGGAATTCTCATTCATCGTCCGGAAATTAAGAGTCAGCGTCATGGCATCTATATGCCCGGCTATTACGGCATTCATATTGCCGGCGACTCCTGCACCGGTAAAACTTTGCGTCAGGTAAGTA
The DNA here is from genome assembly GCA_023397905.1 of Bacillota bacterium. Classification (GTDB taxonomy): domain Bacteria; phylum Bacillota; class Clostridia; order Acetivibrionales; family DSM-1351; genus Ruminiclostridium. Next base: position 76,291 of record JAEWSZ010000034.1, read on the forward strand.
ATATCCGGTAACGTTACCTGTGCTGTTCCTGCATATTCCACACTGTCTTCATAAACAGCATATGCGATAATGCTTTCATCAATTTTCATGTATATCTCCCTCCTTAGCTAAGCGCCGACGTTACATATTCAGCGTCGTACTCAAGCACAAAATCAAATTCCTGCGCAGGGCTGGGCGGTGTCATATAGATATGGACTTTAATAATACCGGCCATCAAATTTGAAAGAGGATTTTCGTCTTCTTTGAATTCCGCCCTGGCTCCGAGCAAATATCCTGAGCCCACCAGGCCGTTTAGCCAAATATTTGCGGTGTCCATAATAGAATCAATCAGCCTGCGGTTCATCGGTAAATCAAGTTTGCCCCAGAAGGTAGTTATCAAGGTATTCCCTACCCAGTCAAACATCCTTGACACGGGTATAAAGTAGTCCTTTACATCCGTGCTGGCAGGATAGCAGGCAGTGTAGTTACCCCATGCAACAAATCCGCCTATAAAATTAAGAGCTGTCATGACGCCGGATGCATTCAGTATGTTCGCCTGAGCTAATGTCAACTTTACCTCTGTGCCGGCAGCGACTACAAGTGAATCACACTGCAATCCTTTGTTTGAAGGGCTTTCGTAAGGATTGCCGTCATTTGCGGTATCCACTTGTGCTATAAGCCCTGCGAGCTGAGTAGAGAAGTGGAACACTTTGTCGCCGAGCTTCAGCAGCGGCCAGCATACAATCTCATTCTCATCGGTAAAATTGTTGTTTGCCTTCAGAGCTGCAACCTCGCTGTATAAATCAGCCCCCCCGGCAGCGGCTGTGCTGATGTCAATAAGCGCCTTTGCTTTGAACATGCCGTTAATACCTGCAGCCTTTGTGGCCATTACTGCAGCGACTGTGGTGACTTCTGAGAAGCCAGGTGCGCAGATGATATCCGGAACAATACCGACTGTCGTCAAGCATTTTTCGATATTCTCCAAACCCGTTGCTACAGCGGAATTGTCCACCGAAGCTGGGGTGACCTCATTGTATGCGGTATTGAGCGTGGTTTCTGCATAGTGAGCGCTGTCAGACAGCAATTCTATTATGAGGTATTCACCGTTGTAATAGGTACTGTAGTCAGTATCTTTCACGTAAGCCGAACCGGTTCCGCCTGCTGCTTTGATAACCAATGCAGCGTCATTGATTGCCTCAATAGGTAGTTTTACCTTATGTTCTGTTACTGCCTTGTCTGACGCCGCTACTGCCTGTTTCATCGTCGTAGGGGCGAGCAAGTTCAGGAAAATAACAGGCTGTGCGCCGTAAAGCTTGAAATGCGAATACATAAACTCGCAAAGATTGTATTTAGCCCAGTCGTCAGAATACCCGAGTTTCGCTACTGCTTCTTCAAAGCTTCTGCAAAGGACAGGGTCGCCTACCGCAGCCGGGGACTCCGCACTCTGTAAAGGAGCCGCACCAACTACAAATGGTATACTAACCTGTGCCACACGGGGCGTACCGGTGCTTGTTGCTTGCTCGGACACGTAAATTCCATGGTTAGGCATTTTTCATCATTCCTCCTTATTATTTTGATTTCAGGCTGGTTACCAGTTTGTTGTAATTTACATTAAGCAGGTTCCCAGCTGTTTTAACTTTAATGCGATCCTCAGCAAGTGTTTCTCCAGGGACAATCAGTTTTGCAATCAGAGGAGCTACAGAAACAGCCGCCGGTAAAAGTGCAATAATATCTTCCTTTGTTCCCTTAAATACTGCTCCGGACTGAATCACACCACGTATGCTCGGTCCGAGATAAACACAAAATCCGCCGGAGTCGCCGGCGGATTCTTTTTGCTTAGGAGTCGTATTTTTTTCATCAACCACAGGATCTGTAGCCTTATTTTCTTTTGCGGTGTCATCAGCCGCAGACATTGTATCTTTTTTTACTGCCATTTTGGCATTACCTCCCTTGTAACAGCCGGGAGCCTCCATGTGCTCACCATTTCCCCGGCAAAATAAGGAGCAGTGTCATCAGGATATATCAAAGTTTCAAGTCCAGCCTCAAGGTCGAGCTGAAACTGTTTTCCGATTACCACCTGCCTGAGCAGACAGATTCTCAACCGCTCCATCAAATTTACGAGCATGAGCGAACCTTCTTCTTCATCATCATTGCAAACACAGAAGATAGAACGAACAATCGCTGAGGCTGAAACATTTTCACCCGTGGGCTGAATATCTCTTCCGGTAATCAGCTGATGGATAATGTATGGAGCTTTCTTTTTTGCCGCGCTGCTGTCCTTAAGGCGCATAAGATAGATATCCGCTGCACGATATCCCTGCATTGTATCACCATTTTGAAGGCGAACCGGCATAATAATATTGTCTGTGGCCTCCTTCGTAAAAAGCTTTAATTGTTCCAACAAAGTAACCCGATTCATTACCTACCACCCCACCCATTTAAAACTCGTGTGATTTCATGCTCAATACGGTTATCGTAAGTCTCGCGGATAGTTTCATCCATCTTTTTAATAACTTCGTCATTGGCCATCATATGTGCCGTGCTGGGTCCAAACTTCTGCTCAACAGGAAAGCGAGGAGAGCCGACACGCTCAAAAACACTAATAGGCCCGAATATCTTTGCCGCAAAAGCATGTTCAAGGACCGTCGCGGATCCGCCTCTTTTAACCTGTGTCTGTACCTTCCCATCACGAGAAAATTTTGTATTGAATGTCAAAAGAGGTAGAACGTTTCCCGAATAACCGATTGACATTGAGACAACGCCCCCCTCTCCGTTCCTTATATGTGATTTCATATTAACATTTCGCATGAAATCGCCTTTATTGATTGTATATTGACTTGCTGCAAACTCACCGGCCTTTGTCTTTGCGGTATCTCCTGCTCGTTTCATCGTAGCTGATACAACTTGCCATATGCCGCCCTGTACCCCGGCCAAAATTTTGCTTGTTCTGTCAAGGCTATTTGAGCCAACCTGATCCACACGGATATAGTTCATTCATCAATCGCCTCCAATTCAGCCCTGATCATGCCTAGTTCACAGACAGAAGACGCCACTTTAAACTCACGAAAGAAAGTCCCATCATTGATTTTTATTTTCATGCCCTTTTCAGGCACCACTCCGCCGAGATCGGAGGCAGCGCAGCGCATGATCGTGGATATAAGATATAATCCTTCGACATGGTCAGTCACGAGCTGCCGCCGGTCTTTCTCTTTCAGTCCTGATAATACAACCGGTATTCCCTCATGCAATTCACCATCGTATGTCACACCGTCATAAATGATTGTATGCAGCTCTGCAAATTCATTTATGTTCAAAAAAACATTCTTTATATCCGAAGCAACCATGTTTTTGAAGCTACTCATATAACAGGCTCCTCAGCAGAAGGTGAAGGAGGAAGTTCCTCGCCGTCTTCGACCTCATCGCTGTCATCGTCAGGCTCCGTGCCATCATCTTCGTTGTCAAAGAATTCATCCAGGGCGGCTACCATATCATCCTTCGACATTCTTGCCTTAAGCGATAGCCCGTATTTTTCCATTAGTTTCTTAAGTTCGTCAGCTTTCATATCTACACTATAAGCCGGTTTTCCATCCTCCTCAGTGCTGTTTTCGCTGCCGCTTCTGCCTGTCATAGCTTCGTCTTCCATTTCATCAACATCCAAACAATATGCAGCGACACCGAGGTTAATTAAACGTTCTGCCTCGCCGTCTTCGACCTTAAACGGTGGACTATTAACATTTTTGGGGTCAATAAATTTTGACCCAGGAGCCTTATAGCCATACAATCCGCTTATTATTTTAATTAATTCCATATGCTTACTCCTTTCCGGTCAATGACCTACTTCACGACATTTGCCGCATACATCCATGGAGCTTTCTGCTGAGGAGCGGGCAACGGCCGAGATCCAACCCTCAACTTACGTGTATTTTTGTCCCGGTCAACAATAAACTGAGGAACACGCTGCATCGCAAAAGTGTGGAACTCATTGTCTTCCTCAATTTGGCTGATCTGTGCATACATCATATGTCCACAGTCAGGAGCTGTTACCATAGCACTCTTTGCGGGAAAGAAGCGCTGGGTTATTCCAGCATCGTCAACATAAGTCTCACGGTTGGAGAAAACGTCAAGTTCGACTCCAGAGAAATTCAATCTGCCAAGCCATGACACACCAGGTGTATAGGGACGGGGTGCAATTTGCCCGAATTCCATTCTTCTATTGTCAAGCCTTTTTGCAATAGTTTCATCTGACAAAATAAATCTTGCAGCAGTTGAACCAAGTATAAGATCAGCGACAGCCAATCCCCTGTCAGCAAGTGCACCGCACATAGCTTCTATATCTCCCCAGAAATCGCCGTTTGTATCATCCCATTCATCGCTAACGATATAGATAGCAGGATTACTTCCAGCTATGTCATAGTAGAATATATCATAGGTCTGACCAACAGTTTCGTTATCTATGTATGCTGTCATAGTACAACCATTGTTGATCATAGTCTGGACGGCCATCCATTCTTCACGGCGTGTGATACGCCTGTTGAGATCAGACAGATCACGAAGCTGTAAAGCCCTTGCACGTTCCGCCTGGGTTGAACCCGAGAACAGAGCCTCACCAAATCCGCGCCTCCGTAAATCATCCAATGTCAAAAATCGAGAGGGCAGGATACTGGGAGGTTCAAACTCATGTACTTCATACCCACCACGTGCGATAGGAATATCACCGGCACGGGGCACTACAAACGGAGCGAGCCTGCGATCTCCCTCCTGATACTCAACCAGTACTTTATCAGCGGCAAAAACGTCACCAGCACCAGTTTGAAAATAACGATCACGGAAAAAGGTCATCTGCGGAACAATTTCCTGCACCATACCAGCCATGTAGTAGGTGTCAAACAAATCAACATTATATGGCATTTGTGTTATACCTCCTTGTTAAGATAATACCGTGCCAAGATAAACACCACGCTCACGCAGTTTGTCTTTATCGGCCTCGGTTATATCGTAGCTATCTTTCACTGTCAAAGCGTCAGCATTAAAGCAGCCCGCAGTATATACTGCTGCATTTACAGCAGCAGTAGTTCCTATCTCAGTGTCATCGCAAAGAACGCAATCGGGAGTAAGTGTCTCGTTTGTTATTGCTGTAGTACCGAGAATAACAAGCTTTCCATCGCCGGCAGAGCCTGAGCTTTTTGCCAATACTGTGCCACGCGGATAGGTTGCAGCAGCGGCAAGCTGTCTGATGACGCCAGAGTTTACATGAACTGCCGGCGATATACCTGCAATTAGCTTGTCATACTCCACTGCGCCGACTTTTCTGTTCAAATGTGTAGCCATTTACTTGTCCTCCTTATTCATGGTTTTTTTTGCATCGGCGCGTCCCGCCGCCATTTTTTGCTCAGGGGTGAGAGGCTTATCATCTTCCTCTGCAGGGGCAGCAGATACATCTCCTGCGCCTGAGCTTTTAAAGTCCTCCTGCATAGCTCCCAGGGTTTCTTTTCCTTTCTGTGCAGCTTTTTGTGCAGCGCGGAAAGCAAGTTCCTGAGCACTACAAGCTGTTTTCCCATATTTAGCCTCCCGTATGAGTTCATCATCGTACAGAGACGCAATGGAATCAATCTCTTCGATACGCTTACGTTCTGCTTCAACTGCTGCACTGTTGTCTGCTGATGCAGCGGCCTTAACCTCAGCCGTCACCTTGTCTGCAAGCTCCGGATTTTCAGCGCGGAGCTCTTCAAGATTTTTTGCCATAATTGGTGTTCCTCCTTCTTGAGCGCCGGTTATAGCCGGCGGAGTTTTATTTATGTCATCCTCTTTCGAGGCTATGACCGTTTTTATGTCCTCGGGTAACTTAGCGAATGACGGCATGTGCATTGGCCGTCCATTTACCATGAGCAGGCGTCCGTCTGCACTTGCCGCAATCTCCGGCTTGTCATATGCAGAATCAATCATTTCATCGGCAAAGCCTGCGTCGATGATCTCCTGACCCACAAAGGTCGTCGTCTTAGACATCATAGCGAGCAGTTCCTCTTCCGTCTTGCCCGTTCGTTCTTTATAGATTTCCACCTGGGATTTGTCCGTTGGATCAAGCCAGGTTTCTGCTAAAGCCCTCAGCTCATCAGCATTGTATCCTCCAAAAAGAAATCCCCAGCATTTATGGATCATGAACTGGCTCGCTGGATTGACCTGGATGATATCAGCAGCGCAAGCAATGTGGGTACCACCCGACATGGCAACGCCATCTATCCGCGCGGTCTTCTTTGCCGCAAGCTCTCGGAGTCGGTTATGTATAGTAGTGGATACTTCCGAATCGCCACCAATGCTGTCAATGCGCATGAGTAGGGTCTTGGCTCCTTCGATGGCCTTCAAATCCTCAAGGAATTCATCAAGTATAATGAAGTTGCCCTGCTCAGGCTCACCGGTCCACCAGTCTATAGGCTTTGTCTTCACAATCTCACCGTAAAACTGAATTTCTGCTTCCATGCCCTCTGTCATCATCATTGTGTAACAGCTGCGCCGGATATTTACTGCGGGAGGTTTCGCCGTACCTTTTCGCCCGAATATCCCCTCAAAAATCTTAGGCATTTGATTCACTTCCTTCCGTTTTTTCGTCACCGAGGACGGCCATATATTTGCCGCCACCGGCGTCAAGTAGTTTTTCATTTTCGAGCTTCAACTGCTCAACATTTTCCTCCCAGTCACCTCCACCCATTTCGCGGGTGAGTTGATCGTGGTTCCTAAAAGCTCGGTCGGCTTGTATGACTGCTGCCTTAGCCTCTTTCAGTGGATCAAGCTGTCCTTGCACTGGACCTATCCAACGAGCACCACACCATGCTGCCCGGATTCTCGGGTCATCGAAGAAACCTGGAGCTTTTATTCGCCCTATGGCCACCGCCTCCGCAAGCCATACTTCAAACAAAGGCTGGCAGAAGTCATCCACAAACCACTTTCGACGCATTTTGAACGCTTCCCATGCATCCATTAGTGCCGCTCTGGCTGCAGAATAAGAACTGTTGAACTCTTTTATTAATACATCGTAAGGCAGCTCCAAAGCCGCACCTACCAGGCGGCATATCGCTTTTACAAAGGCGTCAAAGCCGCTTGTCGGAATATTTGGATTCCCAAATGTTATTTGCTCACCATCCTCAAGGTGGTTAACTGTACCCGGTGCCATTTCATATTCATTCGGACTTGCTGATACCTCGTCAGGCTGTTCGCTAGGTACCCCGACAACATCACCGGATCCGGTTTCGTTCATCGGTATCTCCGATGGATCTGTTTTCGTTGTTATCCATGCGGTAAAGAAGCTCTGAACCAATGCCGCCATAAGCTCGCTCTCGGTATATCTCCGAAGTTGCAACAACGGCTCAATGACCTGGGCGAGGTAGGTAACGCCTCTATATTGGTCAGGACGCTCACTGTCCATGACATGCAGGATATTCGGTAGTCCTGTCTTAGAGCCATATGCTGCGACCCGTGTCCATTTTGTCGTCTCGGCTGTAATCTGATTCGGGTATGTATTGCGGATATGATAAGCCACAATCATACCGTTTTTATCAACCTCCACACCGTCATGAACATCGTTTCCATTATCCAAATTCACACCGTCCGTGAATCGAGGGGAAGGGGTACCTGTACTGATGTAATCTGTCGGAGTGCTCACCCTGTCCGCTTCAACGAGGTGGATACGCAATGAGTAAGGATTTGTCGGAGTTGGGTCATACCGTTTAAGCAGTGGTAATACATCTCCACTCATGAGCCATGCTTTCAATGCCAGTTGCTGTAAACCTTCGAAGTTGTTTACACCAGTTGCATCGCAGTTTTCTTTCTTACTGGCCCACAGCGCAAATTCTGCTTCTACCGTCCTTTGCCATGCTTTCGCCGCTTCCGGTGATAACCCCAAAAGTTCCCGGTTGATAGAGCTTTTCAATGTCAACCCAGTGCCTACTATCTTTGTACGGTTTGTGTTGATGGCACTTGTGGCCACCGGCGAAGCCATATACAACATCCTACCTCGTTGCCTGAGTGTATAATTGTTCCAATCTATGTCCTCAACCGGAGATCCGCTTTTCGCAATAAATCCTTTAAGTGCCCGCCGTATTTCACTTGCACCAGCATCGCTATATCCTTTTACTTTTGGCGTACCTATACGCCGGACATAATTCCTATTGGCCAATGCTTTCCGCCTCCTGTCATATAATATAACCGGGGCCTGACGGCGAAAGGAGAAAACTCCGTCAGGTGTCCCGGGGCAAAAGTCCTTTTGGACGAATACCTGTTACCAATCTCTCGGCAAAATACCAAAAGCCTTTCTCGGTTTCCTGCCCTTCAGCATCGCTGTTAGCTCGTCAACCTTGCGTTCCGCTTCCTCAATTTCTTTTGTCAAAGTGTTAATGTCAAAACGGGTAAGAGAGCGGTCATCTATGGAATAGCTTTTAACACCGCCATCAATCAGCGCAAGGTAAGCCTCCCGTTTTTTTGCGAGAGCGCTTTTCCAAAAGTCAAGCCTGGCCTGAATCTCAATTTTATCTATCAATGCTATCACCTACCAATCGTCATAATATTTTTTCATAGGATCACCTTTTTTTTTCTTTTGAGGCTGCTTTACTGGAGCTTGTACTGTATTTTTTACTGCTGTAACTGCTTTATTGGGTAACATAGCACCTATTAATGCTGCAGCAGCTTTAACACGAATATCTTTTTTGGCAGCTTTAAGACGTTTGTCTATTGCATCCAAGTCCGGCGACAATGCCTTAAATGCAGCAAATGCGTAATTTCGGCAGTCAAGCGGCTCATTCCGTTCATGCCCGGGGATTTTCTCCCACTGCCAGGGTTGCTTTCGGTCAGCCTTATATACAAGCCTCTCAGAAAGCAGGCCCTTAAAATATGCAGGTCCGTAATCATCTCTTCTGGGGAAATGACTGTATTTGTTACCCTCTGTCTGCACTCTCAGATTGTCCATGATAATCTGCTTACCAGCGTCAACACCGAGTTGATACTGCCAGCAGGTGCCGATGAACTTCCCCTGAATAACAATCTTTTGTTTCTTAGGTGGTGCAGTAAATGGAGTCCCATCTTTAGAGATACCTTTGATAGCAAATACCTTCCTGCCTAATCGCGCCCGACACTGCAGGCGGACATCCTGTGTAAAATGGCCACCTTCATCAACAAATGTCATTGATATTTTAAGGCCTGAACCGTCTGCGAAACGATAAACATGTCTTATAACATCATCCAGCCGGTCCCATACTTCAGTGATATCCGGGCGGCCCATGATGATACCCTTCGTAATACCCCAATTTTCTCCAAAGTGTCCGAAGCCGACTACCTCATATTCAAGGCGGTCATCCTGTGTATCTACACCGCACGTCAGAACAAGGACTCCCTCCGGGAGTTCGGCGCCTTCCGGATATTCCTCACGTCGTGCAAGCAGGCTGTCCTCGTCCTCCAGGTCGCCGCGATCCTCCCACAGTTCCCCGAAACGAGTATTATAAACGACCTGCATTTTTGCAGAGCTGCCAATTGCGTAAAGATACTTAAGCAAAGTTGATTCCCACGAAGCCCAGGGACTTACAAAGGAATTAAGCCAGAAAGACCGTACGCCGCGTTCATATGCCTCCGGATTATCTGCAATCCATTTAGCGGGCTGCTTTTTCATAGTTCTTTCGTCCGAAATACAACCGCATTCCGGACAAACATACATGATCAAAATTATTTTGTATTGCTTTTTGTGATTAACAATTTTTTCTTCTTTATCGAACCGGATATCAGCAAAACGAATATCATGATAACCTTCACAGTGTGGACATTGCACACACCAGCGTTCCATTGTCCCTTCAAGAAATGAATCTTCAATTGCGCTGGCCCCCTTAATCGTGGGGGTGGAAACCTCGACGGCCTTCGCATTGTAAAAAGTAATTTGCCTGGCCATTGCAAGTTCCCAAGGATCCCCTTCCTTGCCAGCCGATACCGCCCAGCGATCCCGTTCGTCACCAATGACATAACGAATTGGTTTCGAGGCCAAAGCATGAGCCTCCGTTGATCCGCACATGGTAAGTATGCCGCCGGGATATGTTTTCTGGAGAATCGTATTACTACTGTCACGGCTTTTAGGATCTGAGACCTTCTTTCGCAGAGAAGGTGAATCACGAAACATCGGTGCAATACGAAGTTTAGAATACTCTTTGGCATCAATTGTGGTAGGATGGATAAACAATATGCTGCTCGGATCCTCATCAACAATGTAGCCTATTATGTTATTTTCAAACTCGGACTTTCCGACCTGAGAGGATGAAACAAAAATAATGCGATGCACCTTTGGATCAGTAAAAGCCTCCAATGGTTCACGGAGATATGGTGTCCTGTCTGCTCTCCATGGGCCTGTCTCAGCACTACTTTCAGATGATAACCGGCGCTTTGCCTCCGCCCATTCCGTCACAGTCAGGTCCTCCGGCGGCTTCATACTGGACAATGCCTTTGAAATTGTATTGTTCAGGAGAGCAATTGGACGCCCTGGCAAAGTTATGGGTTTGCCGGTACTTTTTTTAGTCGTCATCGGCATCACGTCCATTCACGGCATCCCAATTCAGCCGGTCACGGACTCTTTCCTCATATTTTTGGGGATCATATTCATAAAGCGATATCTCCTTCATCATCTTATAAATTTCTTTGCGAATAATCTCTGATGTTTCAGCAGCAGTGGAAGCGTCAGCTGTATCCACAGCCAGGCGTCCAGGTAAGGCCATAAGCATTCCCCTAATGGAATAAATTAAATCTTCTGTCATAGCTGCTACGTCATCCGAGCGATGCATTTTACCTTGTAGCTCCTCTGCTTGAAGCATTGCGATAATCGCCTTTGATTTTTTAATGCTGGCATCTGCTTCCTGCTTTTCTTTATCTGTAGTAGACACTTCTTTTTCTTGTGAACGAAACTCTATGTATTTTTGAACTGCCTCGGAGAGCAGGTACTTCCCTCTGACATGCGCTTTGAAAATACCATCCTGCGCAAGCTGCTGAACTCTTCGGGCTGTGATGCCAAGAACAACAGCCAACGTAGTCGAATTTACTTCGGTTTTTGCATTTATCTCCACTATTACCAAGCCTCCATGAAGCGAAATGATCTAAAAAAATTTTTTCTAACTGTGCGTTTTTCGGGGTCATCGAGCCCGCAGGGTTTTATTTCCCTTTCACAGTACCTTTTTTCCACAGAGGAATGTTGATAACTCCCATGCTGTGGATAACTATAAAGAGCAGCAAAAAGGGAGATACAATCTCCCTGACATGCTATGCATACTACATTATGCTGCTTTCATGTACTGTTAAGGTAAAATACCCTCTATATATAAGGTTCAAAACGGCCATTTAGTAAATACAAAATGTTTACTATTTAAAAAATATTTTTTATTCGTTTCAATTTTATTATTGAATCACGTAACAATCTATGTACCGCTTGCTTGCTTATACCAAGCTCTCCAGCTATCTCAATAGCTTTCTTCTCATCAAGGTAATAAAGCCGAACTACTTCCCTTTGCCGATCAGTTAAGGCCACTTCCATTGCGATCCTCAAAAGCTTTTTCATTCTCATGATCTGCTTGCTATTAGTAGCAGGCCTGTCCATGTATGGATCAAGGAAATAAAGTCCTTCAAGATTATTTCTGATTAAGTGTGAACGCTTCACTTCTCCACCAGCCCCTGTCATAATAGTGTTCCACTTCTTTTGTTACTGCCTTCAGATCACTTAGCATAGAATTCAAGGGCTTAAGCCTATCCCGCAACTCCTCAATATCACCTTCGCGCTCAGGGCTGTACGATTGAAGAGCCAGCATTTTCTTTTGTTCTTTGAGTTCATTAATTCGTTGAATTAATATTTTTAATGACTGCTTGTACTCCTTTGCCAGCTCATTCATGATAAGACCCCCTATAAGTATTTCACTGGTATTTCATTTGACGCTGCAATTCGTTCCTTAATATCAGCCATTTGTGCTTTTTGAAGGTAATAATTTTTCCAGCATTCAGCGTCTCTGCCCATGTCCTCACGCTCTCCCAATCTGTTTGAACAGCTTTCACACAGCTCACATTCATATTCCCCTGTAAAATCATAAGGACAACAACCGTCAGCGGCGTCTTCACATGCCTTATCAAAGGCCTTTTGCAATAACCTCAATTCTTCAAATCTGGCTTTTATATCCCCGGAAATCTCTTCCTCAGAAACGATACGACCGCATTTAATACAAATAGGCATGCCATGTTGGTTTTTCATGTATTCTGTTGTACCGCATATGGGACAATACGCTTTATTAAGCATAACAACAACCTAACCTTCCCGCAGCTCTGCTGCACCCTTTATTCATAATGCGAAATTAACTTATTTACAATTTGCTATTAAAATATCTTTACACTCTCTAACAGAATGTTTTAAACATTCTTCTGCACTGTTGCATAATCTACATTTTTCAAAACAAATCCATCTAATTTCAGAGCAATGTAGACTTTCTATCTCTTCAGTAGTAAGTGTTTTTATTGAAACATTATTTATTGTTTTAAATGTTATCTCCCTTTTTTTCATACATTGAATTCCCTCCTGTTGGTTCGCTATTGACTTAAATTGTCTACCGCTTAATACTATTCAGATATTTAATAGCCTGCTCAGAGGCCTGCTGCAGATTAACAAAATCATTCTCATTTCCGCCGGTATCCGGATGCAATTGTTTTGCAAGTGTCTTATACCTGGTTTTTATATCCTCCTCGGTCGAAGGCAATTGTTCAAACCCCAGCGTTTTGAAAAAACTCGGGAGCTCTATAACTGGAGGAAGATATTTCATGCCGGCTACCCAAGTTTGTAAATCATATATGCCGCGCTCAACCATCCTGGCCAGATCCTCCAGACTCAATACTATTTGTGCAAAAGCGTCTGAACCGTATTTCAAACTTATTCCCCTGCTTTGGGCCTTCTCGATGCTATGATCAAACCTGTATAGCTGCCCTTTGTACCGAAACTCAACCCAGCTTCCGTGCCGGCTGAAATCGTAATTGAATTCCTTAACCCCGAGACGTTCCATTATTCTTGTTAGTTTAGCCTCATAACTCTCGGCTGGTCCGTATTGTTTTGCCATCTTTTACACTCTCCTTATAATTCCCATAAAATGGTATGACGGCTAATGACGGCTCACCGCAAACTTTTCTTATATACTCTCTCTTATAGATACTTTTACTTTTAGCCGTCATTAGCCGTCATAAAGAATAAAATATATATAAAAAAGTAGTTATGTATACTAAATCATTAAAATTCAGCCGTCATGTAAAATATTTCTATTTACATAAATACATTTTTGTAATTATGGTAACCACTCAATAAAATCACATTGGGTTCACATAATAACATTTTACATCCTTTTTCTGGTAGCCTCGTCCAGTTCATCATCATCTAAAATACTTGTTTGCCTTCCAGTTTTTTCATATTTATATTTGCTGAATGATGAAGCATTTGCATTTTCCAATAATCTTAATCCCATCCACACCGCGCCCTTCATTGTACGCCTTTTTGTAAATCCCTGGCGCTCCAAGGCTTCTGCAAAATCCCTGCTTCTCCGGACGTATGACTCATTGTTCTGCGTACACCAGTCTCGGTATGAATCAAATAGATTGCCGCCGGTCTCCTCATGTTCCCCCAGCTCACAACACTCCTGCAGGAAGTTCCCGATCCAGTCCTCTTCATTCCGGTATTGCTGTGTTGCCTCCTGCACCACCTTTGGGAGAGCGATATTGTATCCGTTTGCAATATACTTCTTTGCACCCTCTACAATCCAGGAAAGAATAGCGTCGGCGTCTGTGTTATACAGCACGCCGGCATAATCCTTAATTTCCTTCTTGCCCTCAAATACTGCCTTAAAAGGCACTACTGCAATTCTCCTCCAGGTACCGGCGTCAGTGCTGCCAACCTTAGGCAAATGATTTGTTGCCATGATCAGTGTATGGGAGGGCTCAAAAGTTCTTTCATCCCTGTACATCTGTCTCTCAGTTACCAGGTCGGCCGACGCTAATTTCTTAAGCATTGCCGCGGACAGCCTGCGGCCTTCCTCTGGCTCCATGGCTGAAACAAACCGTTTCCCCTCAACGGATAGCCCTCCAATAACCTGCCGACCATCCTTCTGATTCATGAGCATTTCTACATTAATGGATCCAGCATAGTCGCCGAATACCTTTGAAACAAGATTTATGAATGTGGATTTCCCGTTACGGCCGTAACCGTAAAATATACACATACCCTCATAGAACACCTTGCCGATGGCTGCCATCCCACACACCTGTTTAAAGTATTCAGCCAGCTCGCCATCATCCTCGGTAATATCCTTCAGAAACTGTTCAAATTTATTAAATCTGACTTCCGGCTCATAATTTGCCCCGGACATCTTACTTATAAAAAATGCTGGGTCGTGCTGCAGGAGCTTCCCGGTTCTCAGATCCACGACGCCATTTTTGCAATTCAGGAGGAACGGATCCCGGTTAAGTTGCACCGCTGTGATCGGTATTTCATCCTTGGCCAGCTCAACCATGGATTTAATGCAGCGCTCACTTTTTGCTTTTACGGTATCGGCCAGGATCTGTTTTGCACGCTTCAGCTGATCCTCCCCGGTGGCCTTATGCACATTTGCCATGGCCTCATCAATCATTTCTTCAACGATCTTTTTTGCCATCTGCATGTGTTGAAGGACCTTATCAACCTGCCAGAGCTTTCCATCCCATATAAGCCAGCTCCGCATATCAGAGCACCACCTGAGAACGTCTTTAAATTTTTTAGCAAAAATCTTGCTCCTGCCCAGGTCGCTGGTTGTGTCCTCTCCCTTAAAAATACTTCCAATCGGCTCATCTACAACAGGTCCATATAGCTGATCATATCCCATATCAATATCCGGAGGTTCCGCTGGCGGCTCCGACGCATTTTTAATTTTTGGCTTCCCCGGGGCATATACCTCAGTTGTGCCGACAATTGCTTTCCGGATTGTTATTTCTCCATATGTAAGAGGCCCGCGGCGCTCATCCCATTTATCCCGGTATATTGACGATCGTCGGATAATGCTCTGCATCATCTGTTCATTCTTCCCGGTCCAGAAAGCTAGGATATTACATATAGCCAGATCGGCTTCTGACTGGCTTGTATAATTGCCTGTCCATGTACCGTCCATCAACGATTTAAAAAGGTATCCGTTCTTTGCATTACAGGCCTTTTCTATAAGCTCATTTTCTGAGAGATCGGATACTATAGGCTGCAGGATTGCTGCTGACTGTTTTCTTGTACTCTTATTGGCCGCTAGGTATCTTTCATGGATAATAGCCAGCTCTTCAGAACGACTTTCAATATCACAATGTGCGTCATCCATAACATTACCTGTCATGACAAAGAACCGGCCGACTTCATATGTCTCAACATTCCCTTTTCTTCGCCTGCCTTCAGGAAGTTTGCCATAGCAAATAATATGTATGCCTTCGCCGCTCTGGGAATATTCAGTGTAAGAATCAATTGTGCTGATTATATCCTTTGCTTCGCTTGTCAGAGCTCCCGTCTCAGGGTCCTTGCAGTGGTCGACATCGACGCCCATGATTCCATCTCCGGAGAACATGAAACCTATGCCCATGTTTTGAATACGATTTTTACTTATATCATTTGCATGAAGGACAGCATCATCAAAAGTACCCCAAGTGGCAGGGTTATCGCTCATCGCCCTGCCACCAGTAGTCGGATTTATTGGAACTTTGGTAGGCTTACCGTTTCTTTCCTCGAATCTCCAGTTAACCCATCTATCTAATTTTTTTAGTTCATCTGGTAAACTATCAAACCCCATAGCCTTTACACCGCCCGCTTAAAATGGTAACTCATTTAACGCTGTAATAATCTCTTTCTCGGATAAATTGGCTTCCCTGAGGATTCCAAGTATTTTATGCATAGTCTCAAAAATGAAACACATATGCGGAAAATACTCCGTCCTATCTTTTATAGGAACGTCCGGATCTTCAATCCATTTCATGAGCTGGTGCGCTTGAGTGAAATTTTGGGAAAATTCCTCAAGTAGGCTCTTCTTTTCTTCCTCGGTAAGCTCAAAGTTTGTGCTGAAATTCTCATGTATTTGTATTTTCAAGTTGTGTACACCTACCTTTCCCAGGGCTTTTTCCCTGTATTCGCTGCCGGCGGATTATCCCCTGAAGGCGGCGGATTACTCGGAGCATGATATCCGCCCTGAGGTTGATCATTTTGTTTCGGTTGCTCTGATTGTTCTGATTGTGGAGCTGACTGGCCATCATTTTTTTTACTATCAGCAAAATAGACATGTTCAGCAACAATCTCTGTCACATAATGCTTATTTTTTTCATCATCCTCCCAGGTCCTAGTCTGAATTCTACCGATAAGTGCAACCTGCTGCCCTTTTGTAAAATATTTGTCTACAAATTCGGCTGTTTTAGCCCAGGCTACAATAGGTATAAAATCCACTGTTTGCTGCCCTTCAGGTTTATAATCTCTTTCGACTGCTAAATTAAAACTAGCGACTGCTGTATTATTACCAGACGTATATCTAAGCTCAGGATCTTTTGTGAGCCTTCCCATTAAAACTACATTATTCATCATATAAATTAACCTCCAATTTGTTTTATCTGAATTTTTCTATTACCCAGCCCTGATGTTCAAGTCTCTTAATTGCTCTTTTAAGACCAGATTTCGTAAGTTTTTCCGCAAGCATAGTTCTTCTTTCAACCGACCAGACTTTATATCCACTGGGCATTTGGAATACGACTGCCCGCCTATACCAATTCTGAACCGGCTCACCTTTTTTGGGTGGTAATGCTGGAGGATAACACCCCATACTTGGTATATAATTCAAATCAATCATAAACACACTACCCTCACTTTCTGACCTTCGGTCCACCTACGATTTTAGCTCCGAGAGACCGGTATACCCTGACGCGTTCCCTGGCCCACTTGTTTGTCTGTGGAATATTCTTATCCCACAGGTCCCATATCACTGGTGTGCTTTTGCCTTCGCACGGCCGCATGACTCTGCCGGCCGCCTGCTGAATTGTTGTTTTATCCTTTTTAGGAGTGGCATTAATCAGAACATTCAGCAATGGCATGTCCAGACCCAGTTTGGCCAGCTGATATGTAGCAAAAAGGAATTGGTACCTTCCGGCTCTCATATCAGCCATAATTTTTTCTCGCTCTTTCTTTGGCGTCTGACCGTGCACAAAAGCTGCAGGGATACCTTTTATCAAAACATGTGTATACAAGTTTTCAAGGTGCTCCAGGCTGTCTCCCAGGACTAAGCAATAATCATGGGGTTTGACTTTATCAAGAATAGATTCAAGCAGTTTATTTCTCATGTGGTCTTCCCTCATGGCCACAATCATTTTTGAAGCATTAAACATTTCATCTTTATCAGGCTCATAAAAGAAATCCGTTTCGATAAATTCAACTTTGGGGGCCACAACATTGCCGGCGGCATTGAGTTCCTTCTGTCCCACCTCATAAAACTTTGGCCCAATTACATGGAACATAGTTTCAATCAGTCCATCTGAACGAGATTCAGACGCCGTTAACCCAAACCTGTATTTTGCAGGGAATTGTGATATAACCGATTCAAACATCCTAGATTTATCAGCATCTTTAAATACCAGGTGGCATTCATCAATAATAATGCAGCCGAATTTTCCAACTATTTCAGTTAGATCACGTTTGGAAAGAGTTTGTACGGTAGCAAATGTCATATGGCTTCCTATGCTCATGTTCTCACCCTGAATTATACCTATCTGGCTGCCGGTTAATCCGAGCCGGCTGATAGATCTCTGCATACTCTGATTCAGAAGATCCATTGTATGAGTAATCCAGAGTGTGGGCTGTCCTATACTTTCTGCAATACCCATCCCAGTTTCTGTTTTTCCGGCTCCACAAGGCATCAAACAAATTCCTTGCGTCCATGTCTGGGACAATTCAATTGCCGGCGCCTGATAGTCTCTTAGTATAGGAGCTCCAGGAAAATCGACATATGGCAATGTTATTGTATTATCGATCAATTCTATATCCTGAGTTATCTCCCACAATCTGGCATAAAATCCTCGAGGGAGTATGTATGTTTTTATGCCGTTTATCTCCTTTTCGGACCAAAGCTTTATATACTCTGACCCACATACATACCGGTTTAAGCCCATGCGCCTTTTCTTTATATAATCAGGATTTTTCAATGTAAGTTCAACCTTAATTCGGTTCAGCACCGCTGCAGGCACATCCTGTAACCTCAATAAACTGTCAATTATTACTTTCACCGTTTGGCCCTCCTTTGTTCATTAAAAGTTTGTAATTGCATTCGCTACATTTCATTTAAGCCACCATCCCATTCCAATTCCATAACCCTTGCATTCCCTTTGCAGGTATAGGTTCAGGAAGCATCTTAACGTTTGCCAATTCCCAAGCATACCGACCAGGAGTCCAATCCCCAAAGTCCCATTCTGGTGGCTCGATTGTGACTGCAACATCATTTTCGACCACAATATATATGGATCTATCAATTCTATTCTGCTGTATCTTCCAGCACCCAACCAGCTCAGCCGTAGCTACAATACATCCCCTGGGTAAATCATCTAACTCTATTATTCCAAGTACTTCCCTTACCTTGTTGACTATGCACCCTATAGCCTCCCGTATACTGCTGGGTTTCTTTACCGCTGCATGAATTGCTATCGGACCTCTATATGCGGTTTCCCAGCTACGTGTTTCATATTTCTTTGCTTGGCAGGCCAGAAGAGACGCCCAAGGCTGCCATAATGTTATTGCTTTCATATATCCTTCACCCCTTCTTTTTAACCTTCTTTTTTCTTTTACTGATTTGCTGATATATATCAGCAACGATAATTGCAGACTTGGTTAAGTCGGTATCATTTTGTATTAGATTTTTCCTGTTCAAAATTAAAAGTTGCTGCCTGGATATAAGAATCAAGTTGTTTGGATCAAGATTACTTTTGTTACCATCTCCAAATATAACAATATGTCCTTTAGGTATAGGCCCATTTGCTGCTTCCCAAATTACCTGATGTTTCATTCTCCATTTTTTAGGTTCAGCAACTTTTATCTCAACATAACCTTCAACGTTAACCCTTTCATGTCCCACAGGCTTATGATTTACTGGTACATGCCCCCTTTTGAACTGTGTGGGCTCCCAGCCTCCCATACCCTTAACGCCCTTGTTAGCCGGAATATGGCCTTTGGGGAAACACCCAGTTATCCCGCTGTTCAGATCATGATTTGAATAATAACACTTGATTTGTTCTGGGGTATAATCTGTCCCGAAAGTATTATTAAGTAGCTCCTTCATTTCTGTTGGCCCGATCCCGATATAATGTTCATTAATGAAGTTTTTTATGTTTTCTGGATATTTTATACTTGGAAGGCCAGCCGGTATTCCAAACGGTGTGCCACTTTTCAACTTATGATTTGTCTTATAGGACCTCATCTTCGATTCAGTAAAATCCGTGCCAAATTCAGTATTTGTAAGAACCACCAGTTCCTTTGTTGTTGTACCTTTCACGCTTTTGGCAATGAAGTCTTGAACTTCCCTAGGGTATTTTTTCATGCTACCCCTCCAGCATTTTCGGCAGCTGAGTTTCTATGAGGCCTTCGCTGACTGCCTTTTTGGCCGCAATAACCAGGGAGCCGTTTGATATAATCTGCTCAGCAACATCGGTAATTGCTTTGGCACGGCTTATTTCCTCCCTGAGCTCATCACCTTTAAGCTCCTCCTCACTCAACCTTTCCAATTGTGCAAATAAATGATTGTTCAAATCTCCAAGTGTATTTTTCATAAAATTTAATCTCCTTTACTCTATAATCCACACTTCCAGCTTTTGGCGGCCAAAATTCATGCAATCCTGGTAGTTTTTCATGTAAACGTCGATTTGATTATCACCGACACCGCCGCCCCGGTCCTCAACAGTAAATATTCCTTTGTTTGGCTTGTCTTTAAAATAAGGTATGTATATCCGGGTTCCGAAGGGAATACTTTTGCCGGCTGCCACTGTGTACCATTCTTTGACCTTCTCTCCGCTTGCCGTAATGCCATATTCCGGATGTCCGGGATATTTACCGCAACTTTCAAATGATAGGTCATATGCGGTAATCGCCATTACTCTTTTATCTATTTGCTTTTCGCCCCGGCCGGTTATATCATAATTTTGCCGTAATGCCTTTTGTTCCCGGACTATTGATTCAATCTGGGTTTTTAAATCTTCAATATCCTTTCTGGCTGCCTGATTCTCTTCTCTTATTTCATTCTGCAGGTCAGCATTTTCAGACATTCCCTTTACAATATCCTGCTGCATACCATTCAGCCAAAATATCTGTGAAATAAGAGTTATAAAAATCACGATGAATATAAATATAATCAAAAAAATATTTAACCCTTCTCTAGTAAGCTTTTTCAAGCAATTCACTCCTTTCTGTTCCTCCACATAGCACTTAGATCCCATTTGCTTTTTCCTATCTTCGGAAGCTCCTGAAAGTCCAGCATATTAATTGAACCTCTGTTTCCGGAGCATACCTGATCCCGGACATCCTCCCAGGGAATTAGGAAGGCTCTGTCTTCAGTACTCCATATCCCGATTATGAAAGCGTGGCCCCGGCCAACCTGCCGCATAAACTTGTCCAGTCCCTTACGTTCGTTAGGCTCAATCTTAGAAAATGGAATTTTGGGTGCCGCATAATACTTTACTTCTGCAGCATATCCATGTCCGGGAGGGAGAATCAATTTATCGAATACAGTACCATAACCGGCGTTAACCAGTTTATGATTCCATATCTTTTTTTTAGAGAGGGAGCCTGTTATCAGGCTCTCTCCCTTCACCCCTTTTTTCTGGTTCTCAGTATTGCGCTTGGTCTGGTCCTTCCTGGGCTTACTCTTTTCTGACAAGGAGCTTTTCATCAAATTTCACCTCACTGAGTATTGAAAACAAGGGAGTGTCACGTCTGCCATATGGCTGAATATACATCATTGCTATACCGTTATACCAATATATCCGCCCGTATGGATCATCTGCATAACAGGGGCCTGTGGGATGTCCTTCATTGTCCAGATCCAGTTCTGACAAATCAAACAGCCCTAGCAGCTTTTCCTTAATCTCAACTATGTTTTGAAGTGCATTGTCCGCCTGCAGCAGCCTCATGGGTTCACCTGATGTTAAAATTAATGGAGATATCCGGAGGACATTGTCAGCGATTTCGATATCCTTAAACAGCTCCTCAATATCCGGCGTAATTGCTTCATACTGCGGGTTAGGGTAATCTTTTGACAATTTGAATAACTTATTCTTTTCTGGAAGTCCGCCGGCCAATTCCACAATGACACCTTTTACTTTGTTCGGAACATACTGATAATCCATCCAGACCGCCCATTCACCGCCGATTATTGTAATACCGTTATTGACATATCCGACCTTCAGGACCGTTTTGTATTGTTCCTTGATCAGCTTTGTTAAAACTTTTGAACTTATAAACATTTACTTACACCTCTTTCATTTCTATAATGTACATCTGTTCCCCTGAACCTTATGGCGCAATCTGCGTGCTGCACTCTCCAGCTGTTCCGGGTACCCTTAATCTTTTCGAAGTGCCCCTCTCCGGGAAGGACCACCTTACCGCATCGATAACAAATGCCTTTGTATTTGTTCTTCATGACTTCCTTACCTTGCTTCCGACTTCGGTTACTTCAATAAATAGATGCTGCGCGAATCGGGCTTTCATGCGCTCGTCGTGGCTGATTGCCACAATTCTCATTTCCGGATATAGATTGTGTATTGTTTCCAACGCGGTGCAGTATCCGTCTATTCCTTCCTCGTCCAGGCCGGCCGGCTCATCGATGAACAACATACCGAGCTGCAGTCCCATCCGGGAGGCCTTCAAAATTGCCAGGGCAAATATTACCGAAAGTGAACATCTTGTCTTTTGTCCCCCGGACCGGCTCAGGTATGGCAGCTCGCCATTGTCAATGTCGGTAATCATAACATCCAGGACAGGAACTTCTTTATCCTTATTGCTTTTCAGGGTACGCTCAGTTTTAAATTCCAGGCTCATTCGGCCGCCGGTCATTTGGGACAGTATTTCATTTGCCGATTCCTCAAGGTCCGGAACTATATCTCTGACAATCTGGTGTGGAATGCCGTCCTGGCTGAATGCTTCGGAGAGTATTTGCAACCGGGCCGATTTATCGGCCAGTAATTTTATAGCATCCTGTTTTTTCTGAAGCTCAATAGACTTGTCCACAAGGATTCTAATCTTTTCATCAAGACTCCCGAGTATACGGTTATAACCTGAAATATTACGCTCATACCCTGTTATTTCTGCCGATATTGCTTCAAGCATGACAACATATTTTTGACAATCGTCTATATCCAGCTTGAGTAAAGAATACTTATTCTCCAATTCATTCATTTCAGCTGTCAATGATTCAATGCCCTGTTTTATGTCCTCTAGCTGGGGTTCTGTAGCTTCCAGGTATGCCTTGGCTTTTGTAATATCCTGATGCATACTTTCGTATGGTTCAAGTTCGGCGGCCTCTGCCTCCAGCTCGGGTAAGCTGCTGATTTGTGGAGTTATTTTTGCTATTTCATCCTGAAAACCTATTATCTGTCCGGCATTCTGCAATGACTTCATTTCAAGCTCGGCAATTTGTTTTGTATACATTTCACCAGACTTTTTTTCACCTTCCAGGATGGCCAGCTGGTTTCTGATTTGTTGAGCCCGATTAACCTTAGCCTTAATTCCATCGTGAACAGCAGAATTATATCTAAGATTGCTGCGCTCTCCTTCTAGCCGGTTCAATTCCTGAAGAGTATCAATTTTATTTTTTTGCAGATCAATCAGCCTGGCTTCGGCTTCTTTTGCCTCCCTTAAAAATCCACATTGAGCTCTGTTAATATCAATGCAGTTCGAATTTTTAAGAATAGCCGCCTGACGTTCGTCGGACTGGATACTGTTATCAATGCTTTTAAGCGTTCCGGAAACTGATAATATTTTTTGAGCCAGCTCGCCTAATGAGGCTTTTTTCTCTTCCTGAAGCTTCAGCTCTTCTTCAATGCCGATAAGTCCCTGCAGTTCTTCCTCAAGTCCCCTAGACATTTCTAACCTGGCATATATCTCATCACATTCAGATCTGTATTTTTTTATAGTTTCATTGATTTGATAAGAATCCCCCAGTAAACTGGCAAGTGCCCTTTTTTTATCATCTACAAGTTTTACAGTACCGTCCATGGCAGTTATCTTATTTCTAACCTGCTGCAGCTCATTAACCTTTTCTGTATAATACAACTCAAGCTTCAAAAACTCTTTGGTTTCAAGGATGTCAGCTGTTAAACCGGTCAGTTTTTCAAAAGCATTTGAAATGGCTGTATTTTTTTTGGAAATCTCAGCTGATATCTCCTCGAGTTTTGATTTGTTTGAACTAAATAGGGTAACTTTTTCAGTTGTAGCAGCCTGGTCCTTTTTCAATAAAGTAACCGCAGCCTGATCATTTTTAAGCTTTAACTCAGTATTTGATTTTTGAAGTTGCAGCCCCTCCAGTGTGGATATATCCTGCTCGAGTACAAAAACTTCATCCTTGCTCTGCTTCAGCTCCCCGTTGACTTTAGTAAGGAGTTTCTTTGTTTTGTCCTCCAGCTGCTCATATATTCCTAAGCCGAGCAGGCTGGTCAGAACCGACATCCTATCTTCTGATTTTGATTCCATAAAACGGCCATATTGATCCTGCATGATCAATACGCAGCTTCGGAAGGTGTTTGCATCCATGCCCAGGAGATTAACTATTTTTTTCTGAGTATCGTCCATAAGTGAACAACTTTCATTTTCCCATTCTTTATTGGAAGAATTATATTTTGCCAGATTTAACGTTGGATTTCCTGATTGTTGCCTTGTTCTTATAATCCTCCATTTATCAGAACCTAAGATAAAAGTGAAATTAATACTTCCTGATTTTGTGTTTTTCTGTATCCATACAGTCTTATCTCTTCCACCTTCCCTAGGTTCCTCATACAGACAATCCACAATAGCATCCATTACCAAGCTGCTCTTCCCGGATCCGTTTTTTCCGTTGACCATGCAGAAAAATAAATCTTCAAAATTGAGTTTTTCGTCGGCATAGCTCCTGTAATTCCGGACTTCAATTTCCACCGGAAGGAACATACCGGTTTGGGATCCTGACAGCACGGAGGCTTCAATTTCGCTGACAATTGGTTCTGCTTCTGTAAGGATATCTGCAAAAGATTTTTCTTTGAACTTTTCGCGAAGATATCTCCTAAGGCAGTCCCAAATGGTCAACTTCTCGTGAAGCTTTTCCTTATTTACCTCGGCCGTGATTTTCTCAGGGCGGATTTCAGCGTCATAATAAGCACCGGCAGCATATAAATCACGCTCAAGCTTTTTCTTGTCCAGGGCCTTCTCAGTGGCCTTGTCGCAGGAATAAAGAATGCGAACAACCTTATTTTGTATTGAATAAAAATTTGAAAAGCCATCTAACCCAGAATCAATATAGGTCTTTATAGCTGCCTCATTCCAGGTGCAGGTCTGAAATCCTCTTGCCGGCGTATCGAACCATTGAGAATTAATATATTTCGGTACTAATGGCAAATCTCTTATCTGGTGAATCCAGAATCCTTTCACAGTTTCCTCATCATTGAAGGTAAATGCATCAATACTTCCGGAATAAAAAATTGGCTTCCTTATTACTTCTCCAACGATCTGGGCTCTGTGAATATGCCCCAAGCAAACCATGTCAAATACAGAATTCTCCAATGTAGCAGAATTAAGAACTACCTCATTTGCCTGGAATACATGCTGGCCATTGTCGAGCTGGCAGCCGACAACTGTATGATGTGCCATTAATATAGAAGGAATCGCAGGATCAACCAGGGCTGAAAGACCCTGGACAATGCTGTCCAATTGCTCAGTAAATATCCGGTTTTCTTCTTCAGCAGATAAACCAGGATGCTGAGCTCTAAAGAATCCTTTATCGAAACCCGGTAGTCCGGCTACTTGAATGGGGCCTAAAATAGTATAAACTGTTTTTATTTCAGGCTGACTAATAAATACTGCATCAGTCAGCTTTTCAAGTGTACAAAACTGTTCAAAATTATCATGATTCGGAGTACCGTATAAAACTACTGTTGGCGCTATAACATTTAATTGTGATATGTATTGAGCAGCTACTCTGACCTCGACATTTGCTCTGTCACTCCACACTTTGGCAGTGTGGAATATATCTCCGGCAATAAGAATTAAATCTGGTTGCTCATCAACAGCAGTTTCAATCAATGCATCCAGGCAGTTCAATGTATTTTCCATACGCTTCATTGGATTGTCGCATTGCTGGCCAACATAGGCACCCAGGTGCCAGTCGGCGGTATGCAGTATCTTCATTTATTTGTCCTCTCTTCCGTATGCTTTAAATATGCTATATGAAGGGATAGGCTTACCGAAACGTCTAAAGCTGCATTCGTGAATTGTTCCCGGGTAATGGCATTATTCTTATACATAAAGAATGAATTCATAAGCCTGTCAATATCCTCCTGAATTGCTTTATCCATCGCTTTGTACCTCCAAATCTAATAAATGACTTGACTCCATGTCGGCCGTCTGAAGGGCTACTACAAAGGGATACATTTCAACAGCGTTCCCCATATCCCTGTAGCTGTCTTTAGGCTCATATCCGCCCATGTGCCATCTGATCATTGCAATTTCCAAGTCAGTAAGCTGGATGAACTTTAATGCAGTAATAACGCTCTTTTCCCCATGTCCGACCGGGAATTGATCTTTGCATACCCAGACTTCCTCCTCCTGCCAATCATTTACCAGCTTGCCATAGCCGTTGTCCTTTTTACCCTTTAATACATTTTTTGTGTCTCGGGTGTAAAAGTTTATTTTGCACAAATCATGGAGCAGGGCTGTAATTCCGATGGTTTCAGGCTTAAGGCCTAAAGAGTAATAATTATTCTTCTCCTGGAGAATATGCCATACATGAAGGGAATGTTCAGCCAGGCCACCTTCATAGGCACCGTGGTATTTTGTTGACGCCGGCGCCGTGAAAAAGTCGGTTTCCTGCAGGTAGGTTATCAGGTTTTCAATACCGGGGCGACCAGTGGCCGCCAGTATTGAGATTATTTCTTGTTTATTGTCCATTATTGCTACCTCCATCAATTACTTCACCGGTGTTGCCATCAACCACAGTCCCAGACGCCAGCTGCTTCATGTTCTGCTGCCTGCCAAATAGTAAATGCGTCGGTCCGATAGCTGCAGCTATCTTGGCCATTTTTACATCATCATCTTTGGTCTCATCCAGCTCCAGATAAATGATTGTAAAAGGTTTCTGAAGCTGTTCAATTGAATAATGAGACTTGATGTTAAATGCTCTTCTGATGCAGCGGTTCTGAGCGCCAGTTTCAGCCTTTTGGGCCGTCTCAGGGTCATGCATTTTGTTGCCATTTCTTAACTGTTTAAAAGTGCTTACAGTTTTACTTTGTGTAACCGTAGTCCATCCGCCAGCAGGATCTCTGAATTGCATCTCTACCACACAGGTGACAGTATTGTTTTCTTTGTCCTGAAAGGTTTCTGATTTAGTAAACTTTGCGGCGGCAGCATTCTTAATTCTGGCCAAACCCTTGGCAGAGATAGAGTATCTGTTTTCTCTATACTTTTCGCTATTGGGATCAAGCGCATTTTTCTGCAGATAATATTCAAAGTCCTCGGGATCTGTAGAAATGAAAACCATGTTTATAATTGGCTTATACATAGCCGGAATTTCCTGAACACTTTGGACATCCACAAGCATATTAAATGCCTGTGGATTTGCCTCATAGTCGGTTAAAAATTCTTGCATTGATGTGTACTTGTGTATTGCCATGCCTTATTGACCTCGCTTCCTTTTAAGTGATATACTGAAATTGATTTTATTGATTAGCGCCTTTAATAGGTGCTTTCTTTTTCTTCTGGGATGTATCTCTACCCTGGGATATACCCCTTGAATTTCAGATTTGATTCTCATTAGGCTCCTTTCTGGATATGGCCATCTTTTAAAAAGCTGGCAACTCCTATGCAAAGAGTTAAGACATATTGCGGATCATTCATAAATTTGAAATTGTTGCGGGCAATTAAATAGCTGTCTGCGATCCTGCATGTCTCACTCCAAATATTGTCCGCAAGCGAACCGACATGTTTTTCCACCGTGGACCTGAGCATTATTTTCCTCCCTTCAAGTCCTGCAGGCATTTCGGACAAATAATCTTACCCTTGAAATCAACGACATCCTTTGCCTCGCCGCAGAACACGCATTCTCTTTCATACTTTTTCAGGATAATGGTCTCACCATCCACATAGATTTCCAGGCCATCGCCTATTTCGATGTCAAACGTCCTGCGGAGTTCGATTGGGAGAACCACTCTCCCCAATTCATCAATCTTCCTTACAATTCCCGTTGCTTTCATACCAATTACCATCCTCTCGTTTAATAAATTTTCTTATCCTTCCGGATTTTATATGTACAAAGTGAAGCTCATTAGGCATATTCTTCACCTGTAAATATTGATTTGACTTAATACCGCGCTCCTGGAGGAACTCTTTCATTTTTACTGTAAGCTTGCGGCCGTGCTTCATGGGGCCTGACTCCTTATTTAAGCTAATTTCAGCTCATATTTTACCGAGTTAAGCGCTTTTTTTATATCTCTGGAAATTTGGACCTGGGATCGGCCAAGCTTGGTAGCTATCGCTGTTTGTGATAGCCCCTGTATGAAATACATGTCCAATATGTGATATTTTTCTTTGACGGCCTTTAAGACTTCTGTAGTCGTGATATTGCTTATTGCGGCCGCCTCCGTATTAAAATCACTGATAAGAAGTAAATCTCCTATGCAGCAATCATTTTCATCCGGAGAGAATTCCAGGGAATTATCAAAAGCTACCGCCTGCTTCTTATGTACCCTCGAGTAGTATTTAAGCATGTATCCATAAATGCATTTTCCCGCGTATGTAGTAAATTTGCTTCTTTCAGGTTCATAAGTATTAGCTGCTCTCCAGAGTGCCATCCGGGCCTCTGCAACGAGCTCTTCATATAGGAATGTACCTTTGGACACACGCGGAAAGTATTTCTGAGCAAAATAGCTTGTAAGCTTTAAATTATCCTGGAATAACTGAACCGGATCTGTAGAAAATTGCTTATTTGTTTCCACAATGCATCACCTCACTCTATATTGGTCTTTTGCTATTTCTCGAAAATATTCCGGTTCGTATGTAAATAACCTTGGTACTGGTAAATCATAGACTCCCTTTTCGCACTCCTGGACATCTTCCAAAAACTCATATCTGGCAGTCAAAGGAGAATGCATCTTCTCGCAGTGTTCACAATACCACCATCCAAACCAGAGCTTTACCCGGTACCACCACCGGCTTATTTTCCATTGCCATCTTTTGAACCATTTCTTCATAAATTACACCTGCCTTTCCATCCAGTTTTCACAAGCCTGTTCATTCTTCCAGAGCCGAGGCTGATTTGGCGTAAATAGTTTACAAAGAATCCCTCCGGCCAGCTCATCCTCTTCCTTCAGGCCTTCCCATTCGCAGTAGTGACAATCCTCGCATTTTCTTGCCGGCACGTTATCTTTTAATATATCCAGGTAACCCGGGATCACGTCTCTGAGGTTTTCAAAAAACTCAATAATGGCTTCTTTTCTTTCAAAAGTTCCATAATCATGAACAGTTTGTATGTCCTGTAGATTAATCAATTTAGCAGCTATGAGCGTTCCATACAGCCTATTGACAGTTTCATGTGCAGCACGTTCCGGAATCCTTTCCACAACCTTTACAGCCGCTGCTTCAATGGGCTTGTCCCTGAGCTGCTGCTCAAGCTCGTGTATTTTGTTCTGAAGATTTGAAATGAATTCTGGATCCTGTTGATCAGCCTGATCCTTCAACGCCTCATATTCTTCCCGGAGTTCATCAAGCTCAGATTCCAGCCTGTCCGCTTTTCGCTCAGCGTCAAAAGCCTTTGTAATAGCCTGCTGTTTTTCAACCCGGAGTGTATCCTGCTGCCCCCGGACCTCGTCAATTTTGGCCTTCCATTCGGCTTCCTTTTCCTTATATTCTTTGTGGGTAGTGATATCGCCGGACAGTACCTGCTCCTGGAGCTCCTTCGGGGCTGAGGGTCTGCTTACCTCAAAAAGTAAAGAAGTTTGTATGTTTTCAGAAATTTCTATGTTTTCGCAATTTGCGAAAACCCATTCATATGCGTTTATGTTTCTATATACCGTATCTTTTTTCAATCCGATGCTTTCAAACCATGCAACGAAGGTACCACCATTATAATTTGCCAACTTACTTTGTGCTTCTTTAAGTTCCTTGCCAAGTGCAATAGCGGCCTTAGTTCTTATCTCAGTTATGTTATTTGCTTTCTCCTGCAGGAATTCAGCTGTATCAGCATCCACTGTGGAGTAGTCAAAAGTGACGGTTTCAGCGGATTTTGTATCATTTTCAGCCAGATCGTTCGCGGGATCGGATATTTGGATATCATTTTCAGGGGACCCGTTCACCTTTTCAGCCACTCTTCTGAATACGTCGCAGTCAACATAGAAAAAATTTTTTAGCATGGCTTTAAGCGCATCGTTTCGTGCTATCAGCACTGCACATCCATCATTATGTTTGCAGAAACAAGGACAATCCTCTCTCATTTCATTACAGCCCGATTCAGATCCAATATGGGGCTTTTTTTCAGGCTGCGACGAGATATCTTCTTTATCATCAATCAAGTCAGCCTCATACGTGTACTTAACATCCTTCTCCAGTGGACACCATTCAGGGCATGTATCTGGCTTAAAATCTTTATCTGAGGCAATCTTTTTCTGTCCTTCGGTAAATTGATAACAGTAATGGGTATGTGGTTCACACGGGCGTTTTGTCGTTTTTATGCCATCATCAGCAACCACACTGACATATGTATTTTCTTCACTGTACCAATGACCGGCATTACACTTTCCGCATGCCCGAGTAGATGACTTGCAATCCTGCTTCACTTCCTCAACCTCCTGTTCTTTCTGTTCATAAGAATCACAAATGAACGTATTTTTATGTATTTCTCCTTTGGTGCATCCTTTACCGCATTTACCCCATGTGCATGCCGGCGTAGAAAAACTAAAGCTTTCGCAGCTCTGACATCTGATGTCTGTTATTTTAGATTTGCTTTGCCAGTATGTGCAGCCATGACTTTCATCAGGAAATACAAGCTTTGAATTGTTAATATCACATATTCCGTCAAGAAGATGACCGCACTGGGCGCAACATGGCTGTTCTTTTGTAGATTTATTGAGTTTAGTTATTGACTTATACTCCCGACATTTACCACCAGGAATATAGATAGGATATTTACCTCCATTTTTATAACAATAGCCATAAGCGCCATCATGGTTTGGTTTTTCAAATATCTCAGAATTTGAACAGGTATGACAGTTTTTCTTTTCATCTTCCCCGGCATTTTCAGGGAAAAACTTCTCAATCAGCTCCCGTTTGGCCGCGATCCCCTTTTTGTTTGAGCTGCAGCTGATAGACAATGTACGCCGGCAGTCGGCCAAATGATCAGCATTATAGCCGGCGCTTAAATCCGGATGTTCACCGCAGAAATGCTGTATATCCTCCAGAAGCTGATGATTAAGGCTATTAATGTTTATAGTATTTTTATCATCCAGGCTGCCCGTCCAATCTGTTTCGTGATTTGGTTTTTTAGATCCGGCCCGGCACTCGAAACGTTTAAAAACGGGATCCGGATATCCTTCTTCGACGAGATTTACAAATGGGCATGTACGGCATTCCACACGCTCAATATCATCTTTAACCTTTAATGGATCCGTAGCACTGGGTAGTAACTTCAGCTCATAGCCTGTTACGTCTGCATTGGACGATTTCTGAAATACAATTCCGCATTTTGTCCAGTATGTCTTCTTTGCCAAATCTTCACCTTCTCTCTAAAACTCCTGATAAGCTTTCTCGGCCTGCTCCTCGGTCCGGATGTCCATCTGATGTTTCATTTCACATTCCAAATATCTAATCTGTTTGTCAGACAGTCCAAGTTCTTTGGCCGCCTTAATGGCGTATCCGATTGCTGCACCGTTATTCATAGTACTTATCCCTCCTTTATTAAGTTATTCTCCTGAGCCTTGGCATTGTATCAATCCTTTTAGATTTTTCTAATTCGTTCTCCCACCATTTAGTAAGCTCGTCAGTATCAAGGAGCAATTTTCCGTTCAATAACCTTACATATGGTATCTTAGACTCTCGAATAGCCTTGTAAATTCCTCCTATGCTTACTCTACCTTGGAAAAATATTTCAGAAGCCTCTTTTACTGTCATGGTATGTGGAATTCTCGGTTGTTCTTGAATAACCGGTATTTCGAGCTTAGAGCCGCATTTATGGCAGAAAACTGCCTCATCAGTGCATATTGCGTTACAAGATTTACATATGATCACAGGCTTACCTCCTTTCTTCAAGTTCAACCTCATTGAACTTCTTGTGTAAAAAAATATACTTGTATCTCAGATGGCGGTATTTCTAAAAGTTCTGCTGCATGAACAATCTCTTCTTGAGTAAAAAATATTTTACCGTTTAGCTTAAGAGACAGTGTCCTCTCAGATACATTAAACTCTTTTGAAAATGCCGTTTGCGTGCCAAATTTCTCAACTATTCTGCCACGCAGTTTACTATGATTAAATGCCATACCGATTCCTCCCTTCCTTGTTCAATCCCCTTGAACTATTTTAAATATATCATCCTGAAAACTTAATGTCAATATTTTAGTTCAAATAATTTTAACTTTTCAAACTTTATCTTGAACTTTTGTTCAAGGTGTGTTATATTTTATTGGAAAGGCAGGGGTATATATGGAAAAATTAAGTACTGCAGACAGACTAAAGGAAATTATGAATTCTCGTAATTTAAGACAGGTTGATATACTGGAGAAGGCAAAGCCTTTCTGTAAGCAGCATAATATTAAGATGAATAAATCTGATTTAAGTCAATATGTATCAGGACTTGTAGAACCTGGGCAAGATAAACTATCCATTTTAGCAATGGCTCTTGGAGTAAGCGAAGCTTGGTTAATGGGTTATGATGTCCCGGAAAATTCAGCTGCAAAAAACTCAGATGATAAAAAGAGTTTTATTTCTCAAGGAGAACAAGTCTTATTACATAAATATAATCTATTGGATGATAAAGGCAAACATACTGTAAATACTATTCTTGATATGGAATATAACAGATGCAATCCCCCAAATACAGAAAGCACATATCTTATAGCAGCTCACAATGATAATTTGAATGATCCAGAAGAGCAAAAAAAAGTACGTCGAGATTTAGACAAATTTTAACGGACGGTGATTATATTTGACCTACGAACAGTTATTAGATGAAACTTATAATAATGATATAATCGTGAAGGAAATTGAATTTGAATCATCATCAAAAGGTCTGATAAAAGGTAGCAAAATAGCTATTAATGGATATATTGACACTTCAACTGAAAAGGCGTGTATCCTCGCCGAAGAACTTGGGCATTATCATACATCCGTAGGCAATATCCTGGACCAGAACAAAACTGAAAACGTAAAGCAAGAAAAGCGGGCCCGGAATTGGGCTTATGAAAAATTGGTTCCTCTGGATGGGATTATTTCTGCTTATGAAGCTGGCGTCCGAAATAGATATGAACTCGCTTTATATTTGGATGTTATTGAGGTCTTTTTGGAAGAAGCAATTAAGCACTATAAAGAAAAATTCGGCGTATATCATGTTATAGGTAATTACATAATTTATTTCGATCCTGTTGGCGTATTTAAGATGTTTGAATAATAGTTTATTAGAAATGGGGTATTGGTATGGCTGGTACTAAAAGACAACTTTATAATGGAACTTGGGAATTATGTGTTTCCCTTGGCTCTGATTTGAAAGGCGAAAGAATCAGAGAATACGCATACACCGAAGAGCCATGTAGCGAAAAGGAAGCTGATATACAATTGGCTGAATTAGTTGTTAATACGGCTAGAAATAATGGTTATGGTAGTAAAACTTTAATTAAGGATTTTATACCTTATTGGCAAAAGCATCACGCTGATGAACAGCTTAGAAATAAAACTGTATCCAGATATGATGATTTATTAGAGAGAGTTGACGAGTTTTTAGGTCGCTTTTCTTTAATTGAAATTATTAAAAAACCCACTCTTTTAAAGGAATTTTATGCAGCTTTGCAAAAAGATGGTGTACGAAAAGACGGTAAAAAGGGTGGTCTAGGCATCCGTACTATTCGTCATCATCATGCAGTTGTATCATCAATGTTCAGTAGTGCTGTTGAGTGGAATATGGTTAAAGAAAATCCTTGTTTAAGGGTTAAACCTCCTAGAGAAAGAAGAAAAGATAAGAAAAAGAAAAAAAATAACTTTTTCACTATAGATCAGGCGAAAGAGTTTTTGCAAGCTCTTGATAAATTACCTATTAAAGAATTTAAATATAAAGTTATGGTTTTCCTGGATATATTTACGGGCTTCAGGCGCAGTGAGATCATGGGACTTGAATGGTCTGATTTTAAGTTTAGCAAAAATAGTGTTACAATTAATCGTACAAGCCAGTATACTGTTGAGGATGGTATTTATGAAGATGATACCAAAAACGACGGTTCCGAAAGAACTTCTATTTTCCCCGAAACAGTTACTATTATGCTTAAAGAGTACAAAAAACAATGGAATTCCCAAAAGGAAAAAGTTGGTGATAAATGGATTGAAACTGATAGGCTATTTATTCAGTGGGATGGCGAACCGATGCACCCTGATACAATAAGTAAATGGTTCTCTAAGTTTATACGAAAAAACAACCTTCCACATGTTACTTATCACGGATTACGGCACACATACGGCAGCATATTACTTGCAATGGGAATGGATTTACAATCCGTTGCGGATATACTTGGTCATAGCAGCATACAGATGCTTGTCCAGACCTACGGCCATAACGTAATAAAGGGAGGTAATAAAAAAGCAGCCGAATTAATTGATGAGGCTCTGCTTAAGAAACCTAAACCGGTAACTTCCCAAGAGCCAGAACCCATAAAACAGGAGAGTATTCTTCCCGATTATTTGCCAGAAGATGTAAAGCTTTTGATTGAAAAATTAATGAGTAATTATGCTCCGGTATCAAAAATAGGTTAATTTTGTTCCGCCAGTATTCCGCCAAAAAATATAATATTGTGTGAAATATGTGAAAAATTAAGACATTCATAAAAAGTTAAATTTCTTAAAAGCGCCTATTTGGGCCAATCTTTAAAAATCATGAAGTGTATAAAAACGTGTAATAGAATTCCTAAACCGCAGGTCGCACGTTCGAATCGTGTCGGGCGTACCAGAAAATGTGGGCACTATAGATTTATGGTGTAAAAAGCCAGAGTCTATGCGCCTCGAAAGGGTTTTCACTTTAAAAAGTGAAGGCCCTTTTTTCGTAGATTTATCAGCCTGTCAACTTCACTCCGTGGGGAGTCAAACCCGCAACATAACTTAATAGAAAAACAGTATGGCCGAGGTTTTGGAAATAAGACCTCGGCTTTTTATATTTATTAAAAGGAAAGATGAGGTCAGCCTATGGACAAAAAATATTTCAACGAACTTGCCCGTATCCTCGCCAAAAACGGTATCCAGTCCGCCCTCTTGCGTGAGGACAATCTTGCAGTTCTGCTGGATGGCAAACCCGCCTGTCATGTGGGCGCCACCAGTCAGATGTATGTAGCTCCGGGTGACCTGCGAACACCGGAAGCCAATGAACTCTACCACAAGACAGCGCCCATCGCTGAAATGGTCAAAGAATATATGACGGCGATGGAAAAATCCCCTCCTCTGAAAGCAAGTGCGTTGGACAAAGACTTTCAGCTACTTGCTGAATTTAATGGTGCCGTTCTCGCCGGCCGGGAAACTGAATTCGGATATATGTTTGCCACATGGAGGCGAGACTACAATGGTGCCGGTGTATTCAGCGGCGAATATTTTCTGGATGGCTACACGGCAGCAAAGCAGGACTTTGCCATCCGCACTGGTTTGATTGAAAAACAGCGACTTTTTTCCGATGTCCAGCTTTTGGACATTTATCAGAGCATCAACGATACCTTTGAAGCCGGATACGAGCTAACGCAGAATGACGAGAGACAACTCTCCAGTATTCAAAATCAGATTGAGACCCTGCTCCCGGACGTTAAGGAGCGGATTGCCGCAATACAGCAAAAAGCCTTTGACGCTATGCAGGGACAGTCCCTGTAAAATGCCCCTCTTTTAGATCAGTCAAAAACAGAAAATGAAAACATTTAAAGGCCGAAGAACCGGGGCGGGACACGCCTCTATTCTCCGGCTTTTTTTGTTATCAGGAAAGGAGAAAAACTATGTTGGTACGATACCGAAGAAATAGAAATAATGCCTGTTACGACTCGGAGAGCCTCGTAACGGTCGGTAGGCCCGAGCCACCTGAACCTTTACGCCGTCCATTTCATAGCTGCGGTGAATGCCCTTATGCGGCGCATGGCTTTCAGTGCTACACTGCCGAGGGCGACTGCCTGAAAACCCATCTAGAGAAAGTTGAGAGCAGAAGAAAGACGGTGAAAACATGATACAAGCGTTATTATCCAACCGCAATCGACCAGATATGCCGCCCGTGCCGGTCTGCTTCCCCATTGGAGATTATGCCGGAATTTACGAAAATCTAAAGTCTATCGGCATAGGAAATATTGCCGTGCGCGATTGCTTTGTCTCGGAACTCAGTGGTGATTACCCCATCCTTGAACGCCTGGAGGAAACGGAAATCAACGTGGATGAGTTGGACTATCTCGCCAAACGATTGGAGAGCTTTGACAAATACGAACTCGCCCAATTTCAAGGCACAGTCACCAGCCGTGATCTTTCCGATATGACGGATCTCATCAACCTGACCTTCTGCTGCCAGAGCGTCACAGTCATTCAGGATTTTACAGACCTGACCTCTACTGGCAAGAAGCACTATATGAATCTTCACGGCGGGCTGACTGAGGATGACCTCAAATCAGTGGACTTCCGCAAAATCGCTCTTTCTCTTCTGCTGGATGAGGAATGCACCGTCACGCCTTACGGCGTGGTCTACGAAAACGGCATGAAGCTGGAGCTTTACTATGACGGCCTCTATTTCCCTGATTATCGGTACAGCGGCGATACTCTGCTGACCGTGGCAGTCACGGACCGAAGCCTCCCGGAGGACACCAAGGACATCGCATGGCTATACCTACCGGCGGCGGACTGCCAAATTGAGCGTGCCTTACTTCGTGCAGGGATTCAGGATGAGGATATGCGGTTGCAATACGATGACAGCGAGCTGCCTGCCGCACTGGTTGACCTGATGGGTACGGAAGAAAATCTCTATGAGCTAAACAGGCTATGCATCCGCTTTCAGGAGTTGGACGATGGTAACCGCCAGAAAGCAGAAGCTGTGCTTCAAATGGCGTCTCCCGCCGATCTCATTCAGGCCCGGAAACTTTTAAGCCAGCTTGACCTTTTTGATTTTACCCCCGGCATCTCCACCCCAGCGGAATATGGCCGGTACATGATCATGGAATCCGGTCACTTCGACTACGACAGCGAGCTGGATGCATACTATGATTTCAAAAAATACGGAGAGCAGCGTATCGCCGGAGAACATGGTCAGTTTACCGAAACTGGATACGTCAGCTATCACGGCTTTGTCTCAATTGAGGAAGTCATGGAGGGAATCGAAACGGAACGTATGAATATGACCATGGGAGGTATGTGACATGTTAAAACTTCATCTTACCCGCGCAAATGATTACGAGGGAGTCTATTTGCAACTCCCTGCTACGCCTGCTGAAATCGGTGAGGCATGGGCATGGCTGGACGGTATCAGCGACGATGTCGCTTCGACCTGCATCATAGGGGCCATAAGCGATGTGTATAACATTAGTCGCTATCTGAAAAATGCGGACGTCAACAATTCTGAGCAAATGAAGAAACTGAATAACATTGCAGAAATCGTCAATACACTGGATCGGGACGAATGCCGTCTGCTGGAGGGTGCTTTGGATGCCGAGTCCGTGAACGGGCTGGATGATGTAATCGCCATCTGCCGGCAGTTGGACCGATACCTGTGTGTTCCCCATGTAACCACCGAGCGGGAGCTTGGTATCTGTCTCGTGGATCATGGTATCAAACCCTTTGATGAGAGCGTCCGGCCTTATCTGAATTACCTCAGGGTCGGTAATGAGTATTACTCCAACCACGGAGGCGCATTCACAGCCAGCGGTTATGTGGTCAGGCGAGATAGTGTGGAACAGGATCTTATCAACGTCATCGAAGGTCACGGACAGCAGAGTTTCGGAACCATGCAAATGGGATAGCCTGATCCCTAATAAGAAGAATATTTAAATAGGAGTATCAACGATGAACGATAAAGCTATTAACAAGCCAGCCGCTCCGGAAATCGCCAATGTATGCCTGTGGAATCAGATTCTGCGTAAAGGCAGTGTTGAAAGTGTCAGTGCAGAGCTCTCACTGCCCTGTGACAAGGCCCTGATCGAGCAGACACTGCGGGATATTGGTGTGGACGGCGCAGGAGAAAACGGCTGGATGAAAGTGCAATGGGTAGATCCATATGGGCATGAAATCAGCTTGGCTGGATATGAGAGACGACTCAATTATATTTATGAGTTCAACCATCTGGCAGAGAAGATCGCCGCACTTGACAATGTGGACCTTGCAAGATTCCAAGCCCTATGTGGCCGTTATCTGGATAAGGGCAGCGCACATCCCGAAGAAAACTTCATGTTTGAGACGACCTTTGCTAACGCCATCAATATGACTCACAACATCTCAGAAAACATCGGAGTCATTCCGGGGGTTGGCCGCAATATGGAGCTTGGGCACTACTGCGTATCCAAACAACTCATTACCGGATTTGAAAATGCCAACGAGGCCATACTTCGGTATCTGGATTATGAAAAAATAGGCAGTGAATACCGTGACCTTGTAGGTGGAGCATTCTACAATGGTTGTCTTGTCTATGGTTTACCTGAATACGAAGAGCTTAAGCTCCCCTACGATGGAAGATCGCTACTGATCGAACCGGAACCAGAGCAGGGGCAAACAATTGGAATAACAATGGGCGGTATGTGAAAATGCCGCCTCCTTTTATTGTAAAGGAGAGATCATCATGATGAACAAAGAGATCGGCGAGATGTTTGACCGGAACAATCTGGTCAGAGGATATGTTTATCCCTACGAAGGGTATCGGAGCGAATATTGGTTTGAAAACTCTCCCTCCAATATCGCCAATTTTATTATGCAGCACACCGACGCGCGCGAGATTATCCTCACCGATACTATGGATAATCTAATCCTGAATACCATGGGCGAGTTTATTGACCGCTGCCGGGATCAGGCGCTTTTACAACAGGTTCTGCCGCACCTGATCCCTATGCAGTGTGGCGAAAGACAGCCGGAGGATATCCCTATTGCTACAGATGCGGAGGTGGAAGCATATTTCGACCAGTGCGGCGGGATGACGATCAGTATGTAGTAAATGTACAGGAGGCGATCAAAATGAGAATGAATGCCAGAGAAGAACAATTTGAGCATGTGGAACTGTTTGGTAAACCGGCGCTTTTCACGGACTCCCGCATAGACCGTACAACCATACCGAAAGGCTTCTTCTGCTACGAACTGCGCGGTTCCGACCGAGATCCCGGCAGGCCATCAACGCTGGAAAGTCAGGTGGCCGTCAATTATGCGGGAACAATATTGACACACCAGCCCGTCACGATTCCAAAAGGAGGGTTCCGCCGATTAAGCGGCAAGCTGGATCTTCTCGGAGAATGCCTGTCGTTATCCGATTTTTGTAAAGAACATGATATCGCGCTTCCGACTGACCGTCGAAAATTCGCTCTTCGCCCTGCTTTGCCTGAAGAAGCGGGGCTTTTTTATGCCCTGCCAGCCGAACAGGACGCAGAGCTTGGTGCAATCGGCCACGTCCGCATTGATTTCGGCAACGGCGGAAAAGAGTTCTGGCACACATGGTGGCCCAGGGGCGACGAGGAACTGAACAGTCCGGAATTCAAAGCGGAACTGACAGAACTGGTAAATGAGCTTCGGAATACCGGCCCGTTGAAGGATCTGAGCGCCATGTCAAATTACTGCTGGCGGAACGGCGGGGAGATTGAGGGCGGCTGGAGGCAGAATTACGGTTACGTCGCAGAGACAGGAAACTACCGTTACTGCCTGCGCTGTAACCCCGCCCCCGGCGATTATCAGGCGTACCTGACTGCCTTTGACCTGCGGGTTCAGCAGATGAACATGGCCGAGCAGCCCGACAAGGGCATGACGATGGGAGGAATGTAACGTGAAAACAATCGACTTCGACATATGGGAACCCAATCCCGAAAAACCGGGAACCATCCGGCGCGTTGGACAGCGCACGGCGCAGGAGGTGTTTGCGGAGCTTCAACATCGGCTTGAAAGCACCGGCTACCTACCAGACGAATACTTTTTGATGGCCGACGAATGGCGAAACGGCAAGGAAATACCTGAAGACGCTGGCTTTTTCTGTACCGTTGACTACGGCGGCAGCGAGGGCGTCTATCTGGATGTCTACCTGAAATGGTATGACAAACAGAAACAGGAAAGTGTCACAAAAAACTTTATCACCGGCAAAACCCTCGGGGACACCGGCAGCGATCTTGACCGCATGTACCTTATCGCCTCCGCTGTTACGAAAGTGTTCAAGGGCGACGGCGGCACGTAAGCCCGTTATATCCGGTTTGGGGGAGCAAGCGGTTCCGACAGCATGGTCATGCATCTAACCCTTGAGGAACAGCGGTTGCTTGTTGAGAGCCTTGTGGAACAACGAGGCAGATTGAAGGAAGAATTCTCAGGTGTGGAGAAGCTTCTGCGACGCGTAACCGGAAGCATTACCGAGTTTGTCAACGAGGTGGGCGAACGGCCATTAAAAATCAGCGACTATGACATGGCGGTGCTGGCTATTGAAGATGGCAACATAACGGCATTTCAGGAGGCATACCCGAAAGTGCCGGATAAAGCTGGGGATTTGCTGTCCCTGGCTGCCGGCAGACCGGGTGCGGTCGGCAGAAAGATGACGATGCTTCTGCTCACCGATGCGAAAGATCTGACCTCAGAGCAGTACCTGAAAGCAAGCAAGGCTGCCGTCAATACAGGGGATATTGAAAAAGTAAGACTGCTCTATGAACAGGCCGGGCATTGCGTCGCTGATCTCCCCGAAACTTACTACGGCGACGTGATCCTCCATGCTTATGACGAAAAAAATCATATTGCCAAAGCACTCATAAAGCAGGCCACTCCAGAGCAGATCGGCGGTTCCTCGCCCTGGCTTCTCCGCAAAGCGGCGCTCAAGGAGGATTATGCCATCGCCTCGGAGCTGGTGAAGAAAGGAATTCACGCAAATGAGATCGTTCCGGACGTGATCTTTGCGTTCCGGCAAAGCCCTTGGGCTGTAACGAGTCTGCTGGAGCAGGGTATGGAGTTCGAAACCGATAATTACGAGGCGCTCCATGTCTGCATCAACGCCGGCAATACGGAAGCGGCCCATATCCTGCTGGAGCGAGGAATGGACTTCGGCCAGTACATTGAGTGGGCCAACGTGAACAGCCAAAGCCGCCCCATCCAGAACAGCGAGGCGTTTGACACCATGCAGGAACACTGGAAACAGATCATGGAAACATCCCAGCCTGAGCTTCAGCAGCCCGGAATCACACAGATTGGAGGTATGTAACATGAACCAGCATCCGAAATGGGTGGAATTCATGCGGGAGCAATTTCCGCCCGGCACTCGAATCCGCCTGATTGAAATGAAAGACCCCTATGCCCCCGTGCCGCCCGGCACCGAGGGAAGCGTCGGCCATATTGACGATCAGTGCCAGTTCCACATGAATTGGGACAACGGCCGCACCCTCGCCCTTATCCCCGGCGTGGACCGTTTCTCCGTCATCCCACAGCCCCTCCAGACCCTCAAGCTGTATATGCCGCTTACCGTTACCACCTATGAGCGGACTGAGTGGGGTGATTTGGAGAATGATCCGGTGGAGCTTGACAGCCGGAGCATCCTTGGATACGCAGACAACATCCTTGCAGCTCTTATGAAAGAGCGTATGCCCGATGAAGCGGAGCGCGGACTCATGAAATATTACCATGAGAAAGACAGCGTAAACCGCAAGGTACAATCCTATGTCTTTACGGTTGAAAAAGTCGGAAGCGGGCTGATGGGCGTCGCCGAATGCCGTGTGCAGGGAGAGCTGACCGATCAGGAACTGGAGCGGCTCAAGGATTATGTTTCTGGACAGGCGTCCGACGGCTTTGGAGAGGGTTTCGAGCAGCGTCCCATCAAAACCGCTGACGGAGAAATCTTCGTTCATCTCTGGAGCAGTGATAGAGGCTGGAACATCATGACGCAGGACGAGCTGGAGTCAGGGCCACAGATGGGAGGGATAAGGCTTGAATAAACTGTTCGAGATTGAAATCGGCCGACCCGGTTCATTTGGGGCGTCCACGGCCACAACCCTCAGCCTGCCCGCCACGCCATACGAGATTATGGACGCACTGGATCGTGCCCGTGTGACCGACGAGCGCGTCATCTACTCCTCGGAAATCCTCTGCTGCGAGTTGGACTATCTTCCGCAGTTTATAAGCCCCAGTGTTAACCTATATGAGCTAAATCATCTGGCTCAGAGGTTGGCAGGGCTCAGTGAATGGGAGCTGAATTGTTTTGAGGGCTTGGTGATGATGGATACGATCCGCACCCAATATGCCCCCATCGCCATTGACCGTCTCATCAACATGACCCACAGCACGGCAGACTGCCAAATTGCCTATGAAGCCCATGACGATGCCTCCCTTGGCCTGTTTTATGCGGATAACGGCTTTGTTCCTATACTGGAAACACTGCCGGAAGATGTGTTCAAATGGCTGGACTACAGTAAAATCGGAAAAGAATTGCGTGAGGGCGAGGGCGGTGTGTTTACTCCCAGCGGCTATGTTGTGTTAAACGGCGAAATTGCAGAGGAATATAAAAGCGGCGATGCCATCCCCAAGCAGAAGCCGGATTACACCGTCCTTCTCCATATCACAAAACAATATTTTGAAGCGCCCGGCGATGATCCTCAGTTGTCTGACACAGTAGAATTACCCGCTTCCGAGATAGCCCTGCATATGGCAATGAAAGAAGTGGACGCGATCATCCCGGAAGAATGCGGATTTACTGTCGTAGATTGCATTATTCCCCGTCTGGCCCAAACCATCACCGAGGATTTAGAAGCAAGCAGAGGCGGCAGCTACGCTATGGTCAACGAACTGGCGGTGCAGCTTCAAAGGCTAAACCGCGACGGTGGACTTCCGATCTACAAGGCAATGCTGGAGGCCGCGCCCAAGGATATTTTACTGGAGGACACCCTGGACCTTGCCTATCAGACAGACCGCTTCCGGCTCCTGCGTGAGTCCGCCTCGCCCGAGGATTACGCGCGTGCGGAGCTTTCCAACAGAGATATTCCGTTCAAGGATGTGCTGCTTTCAAGTACAAGTCTCCGGCACTACGGTGAAAAGCTGATGGAACGGGACCAGTCTTCCATGACCAAATACGGCATTCTAATCGCCCGCGACGGCCAGACGGTAGAACAGTGTCTGAACCGATCAGAGCAGAGCATGAAGTTGGAATGAGAGGTGAATCAGATAATGGAAAATGAAGATTTACAGGCCGCATATGTTGAACGGCTGAACGCTATGCTGCCGACTGTGGATTTCATAAAGCTGGATCGCTCCTGCAATTCGCAAAACGACGGATACGCCAGAGAAATCCTGAAGAAAATGCACGACCTCTTTATGGAAGTCTACCGTACCGATAACCTCGACAGCGGCTATGAGT
Organism: Bacillota bacterium; assembly: GCA_023397905.1. Lineage (GTDB taxonomy): Bacteria > Bacillota > Clostridia > Acetivibrionales > DSM-1351 > Ruminiclostridium. Next base: position 119,262 of record JAEWSZ010000034.1, read on the forward strand.
TTGTCGATCTCCCGGCCGTCATACGCGGACGCACTACAGGTCATATCGGACTTGGAATCGTGACACTCGACCTACAGTCCTCCGGCGAACACTTCGGGATCTTCTTCCTGACGCCCAAGGGTATCATTGACCAGGGCTCCGAGGAAATGGCGCCAGCCGACACCGAATACCTTTCGGCAGTATACATCCCTTATGATTACTGGTACACCGTGTACATCGAGCGTGATCATCATGTGGACTTTGACCATGTTCCTGAGAAAGTCGTTGGTATGCTAAATGCCTGCTGTCCGGACCAACCGGAGCAGGAGCAGCACCCCGACAGCCCAGGACAGGGCGTGGAAATGAGGTGAAGCCGCATGAAAGATTATCCGTACCCCTATCCTTGGAAAGAACTTCCGGGCACACCGGAGGAATTGCGTTTCCTAGAAAACCGCTTCGCTGAAATGGCGGTCCGGGAGCGGTATTTGCTGGAGGGCGCATCACAGCTCCAGTCCATCAATAACGCCGCAGACCTGATCAATCTGACCGAACAGCTCGACTGCTTCGCTTTTTACTACGGTGCGACCGACGACAAAGCCCTCGGCGACTACATGGCCACATACCGTGAAAACGCCACCTATGCGCAACTCCCTTTCCTCGATCTTGCCCGCTGGGGTAAGGACATGCGGGAGCGGCACGGCGGTGTTTTTGTCTCGGGTGGTTTTGTGGAACAGATCTCACCTTGTCAGCAGTGTTACGACAGTACAAATCTTGATCAGTTGCCGAGTGAAATTGCAAGTATCCGGTTAAAGGTTGCGTCGAATAGCTGTCCTAACGGCATATGGCTGAAGCTCCCCGACCATGAGATATATACCTATGAGCCGGATGAATTTAATGTTACCTTAAAGGAACTGGGCATTACAAAATGGTGCCACGCAGTTTTGCTGGAGGCGAAATGCTGTTTTGATAACCTCGGCAATCTCTCGGAGCAGTACGACTCCCTTGAACGGCTCATTGAAGATGGCAACAATCTCGGCTATGCATTGGAGGAACGCGGTCAGGGCATGGCATGCTTCGAGGATTGGTTTCGTGCGGCCATGGAGCTGGAAAGCTGTACTCGGCTGGACGAAGCTCTGGATATCTCTCTAAACCTTCGCTGCTATGATTTCATCCCTGATGAGCGCCACTGGGAATATATCGGGAAAAAACTTGCTCTCAGGGACAAAATCGTCGATCCCGACAGCACGGCGGGGATGTATTTTAATTATGCCGCATACTGTAAAGCCGAGGTCGAAAGGTTGGGGCTCCAGCCCTGCACATACGGGTACATCGCCAGAAACAATCAGGAATTCATCCGTGAGTTCAGCCGACCAACCAATGAGCCGAGTCTGTCGATGCAACCTTGAATTTATATAATGTATATAGCTATTTCATAAAAAGTGTGGCATTATGTTGTGCTTGAAGGAGGTGAGCAGATGGATGAAAAAATCAGGGAGTTGATGGAACAGTACCTTTTTGAACGCGCGCAGGCTGCCTACGAGCAAATGCTGGAGGCAAATCCCCGGCTGAGGGAGATCGTCCATGAATCCGCCGCGCTCAGCGGTGAAATTGAGAACAACACTGCCATAGACGCGGAGAGCAAGGCGCTGGTACAGCGGTTTTTATCCTTATCCTCAGACGCGGACTATGAATACCAGAGATATCTCTACATCCAGGGCGCCAAGGACTGCGTGGCGGTGCTTCGGGAACTTGGCGTAATCAAGTAGCACGGACAATACCATCCGTGCTTTTTTAGACCCCAAATAAGATCAGCAGGCCGTTTCCCCAAAAGGGACATCGGCCCTGCTTTTTTTGTGCCTTTTTCGGGGAAGCAGCCCGGAAAAAGGAGGTGTCCCGATGTTGGACATTAAAATCTCCGATGTGTGGAGCAGCCTCATAAAAGTATGCGCTCTGTATTCGGACGATAGTCAGCTCCGCCTGCCGCTGGAGGGTGGTGATGATTCCTGAACAGCTTCATGTCATGGATCGGCGGCAAAAAAGCTCTGCGCGAGCTGATTGTCGCGCTTTTCCCCCTATATTACGAGCGGTACATTGAGGTATTCGGCGGCGGAGGATGGGTGCTGTTTCATAAGCCGCCCGGAAACGATTTCGAAGTCTACAACGACTTCAACAGCCTGCTCACAAACCTGTACCGCTGCGTCCGTGAAAATCCGCGGGAGCTGACGGAAGCCCTGCGGTTTGTTCTCAACTCCCGTGAGGATTTTGAACTGGTGCGGAGCGCTCTTTCCCGCGACAGCCCCGCAAGCGATATACAGAAAGCAGCGTGGTTCTATCAGCTCATCCGTTACAGCTATGCCTCGGGACTCACAAGCTACGGCAGTCAGCCTCATGATATCCGTGCCAACTTCCCCCTCATCGAGCAGGCCCATCGGCGCCTTGCAAGAGTGGTAATTGAGAACAAGGATTGCGTCCAGCTGATCCGGCAGTACGACCGCCCCGTCAGCTTTTTTTACTGCGATCCGCCGTACTTTGAAACCGAGGGCTACTACAAAAATGTGGGAGAGGATGGCTTTCAGAGAAAGGATCATATCCGGCTTCGGGATGCCCTGCTCGGCATTGAAGGAAAATTCCTGCTGTCCTACAACGACTGCGAATTTGTCCGGGAGCTGTACGATACACCGGGTATCATGATCGAAGCTTTTACCCGGATCAACAATATCAAGCAGCGCTACGATAATGGCGCACAATTCCCTGAAATCCTCATTGCCAACTATGACATGTGGGAGCGGAACAAAGCAGAGCCTACGCAAATGACGCTGTTTGAGCTGTCGGATATTGAAAATTTTTAAGGAGGACGAAAACCATATGAAAAACGACATATACCCCGAAATTATGCTTCCCGAGCGCGCCTGCGAACTGTGCGGCTTTTCCGGAGAGGATAAGCTGGCCCTCCACGCTGGTGAGGATTCTCTCGTCATTCTCAAGGAAAAAATGACCGCGATAGAGCTTGTGCATGTGATCTCGATGCTCAGCGAAATGGCCTCCGATATGACTGTAGCTCTCGCCAAAGCCTGCGGCCTGTGCAACAACTGCGGCGACAAGGGTGACGAGGTAAGCAAAAACGGCCCTGTCGAGTGGGTAAAACGCTGCTCCCTCTGCCGGGACCTGCTGGATGACAGCCAGACTATCCAGATCCCCGATTATCTTCTGGAAGAAGCCGGGATCTCGGCCAGCGCCAAGCTGGAGGCTTACGCGGACAGGGACAGCGGTGAAATTACCGTCACGGAGGCGGAAAATCAATACGATATATCCGACGTTCCACCCGGCATCCTTTCTGTGCTCAGCCAAAGCGGCGTATGCCTCGCGGAGCTGGATGAGCTGATCATGCTGGAGGAAATTGTCTATGGCAAATGAGTTTGTGTATCTTTACCCGTACTCCCGGGCGGAAGCCAAACGCCTGAATCGGCTTGACCTATGGCGGGAAAGCCACAAGGAAAACATCGTTTGCAAGAACGCCATTGAAGCTGCCTTACGCCGCGACTTCGACGGAACGCACCTGAAGCCTGACTGTGCAGAAAGCATTATAGCGGCATTTGGCTATAAGCGTGTGGGCTGGGTACTTGCCAACACCGTCCGGCAAGAGGTTCAGAATGGGCATTATTCCGAAGAAAACACGGCATGGGCGAAGCAGACCTATATCCCGCCTGACAAGGACAATTCTTCAGTGAAGGATTACAACCTGGACTTTGTGGTGAATAGCCACTCTGCCGTGCTGGAGGGTTTCATTGATCAATTCCGCCAAGCGTATCAAGCGCTGGGACTGTTCCTCCACACCCACTGCGAACAGGATTCGAGTGATCTGGATTTTGAGGGCCGGGTTGTGGTACTCTCACCGCGCACATTAAAGGAAAGCTGCTGGAGCGTGCAGAATCAGCTCTGGCTGGCAACCGGAGGGTTCGGCTGTGGCCCACACTCCTCCGGCCGGGCGGTGTTTGCCACCTGCCTCGCCGACGGCGAAGAAACCCGCTGGAACCGTGCAGATTTTGTTGGCATTCTCAAGGAAGATCTGCTCCCGGATTGGGCACGGGAAAAGCTCGCAGAGCTTCAGGGGCAGCGGCAGACGGATGTGGAATCCTCCGGTATGGGAGGGATGGAAATGAAGTGACGGAGGTGAGGATATGCCGGGTATTACCCTGGAAGCCGGCCTGATTTCCTACTACGGAAATCCCGCTGGATACACAGAAAAGAACAAAGCTCTGGTGGACAGCGTCTTTCGCTGCGATGAGCTGGAGTTCTGGTTAAAAAGCCGGAGTCTGACACCGGTCTGGACGGTTGGCGTGCTGGAACGGCTCCTCGCTGGCGAACGTACCGAATGCGGTGAAAACACCTCGCCGCTGAAAAATGTCCGCATCTGGCAGCTCGACCCTCAAGTTGATGTACGGATGAAATTTATCAGCTATGCGGAAATGATCAATCAGTTTGGGGAGCCACAGCCGGAGGCTTACCGAGTTGCCTATGACGGGCAGCTCGATACCAATGATCTGGAGCGCATCTATGAACGGTTCAGCGCCCGGCAGCCTCCCGGTTTTTGTGGCCATCCGTTGTCCATGTCCGACGTGGTCGAACTGTACAGCGCAGACGGCAGCGAGTTTTACTATATAGACCGCTCCGCTTTTTGCCAGATCGGTTTTGAACCACAGGAACAAATTCAAACCATGAATATGGGCATGTAGGACGGCTGAGGCCGTCCTTTTGCTCTGAAAGACAGGAAAGGAGAGCAACACCATGTCGAAAAATGCAAGTAATGCCATTCCCAAATACGATGTGAAAATCCATTCCATTCACCCCGAGGGTACCCTGCGTGCCACCGCCTCGGTGAATGTCTACGGGGACTTCGCAGTTCGGGGAATCAAAGTGATGGAGGGCACCAAAGGGCTGTTTGTGTCCATGCCCAGCTATAAGGCGGGCAACGGCGAATATAAGGACATCTGCTTCCCCTGCACAAAAGAGGCTAAAGCTGAGTTTGACAACGCTGTCATTTCCGCCTATCAGCAGGCGCTGACACAGGGACAGACAACGGCGAAGCAGCAGAAAACCCCCGCTCCGGCACAGGAGCAGGGACAGCCTGTTATGTCAGGAATGTAGGAGGGATGAACTTGTGAAGAAAAAAATGAAAAGATCCCTCAGTCTCCTTCTCTCGATCTGCCTGATATTGTCCCTGTTTGCAGGGAACGCCTATGCCGCGGGTAAAACCTTCCCGGACAGTGTAGGGCATTGGGCGGAGGACATCATCAACACACTCGCTGAAAAAGGTATTGTTGCCGGATTCCCGGACGGGACGGTCCGGCCGGACAGCATCATCACGAGGGCGGAATTCGCAGCCCTGCTTGTCAGGTATATGAAGATCGATACGGAAAAGGTCGGAGGGAAATCTGCGGTCTTTTCCGATCTTGACGGCTGCTGGTCGGCGGCGAACATCAAAGCCCTTGCAATCGCCGGCATCATTGACACCGACGATTATGACGGAAGCTTCCGACCGGCCGAGCCGATCACAAGGCTTGAAATCATCCGGATGATGGTGCGATCAGTGGACAAGGGTGAGGACGCAGAGCGGTATGCGGGAAGTACCGGATTTGCAGATGATAGTGCGCTTGCTGCTTCCGATAAGGGCTACGTTTACTATGCAACCCGTTACGGCCTTGTGACCGGATTCCCCGACAACACCATCCGCCCCGACAGCGAGAGCACTCGCGCAGAAGCCTTTGCGCTGCTAGTCAGGCAGGATGCCGCACTGAAAAAAATTAAATCGGAATCCGTACCCTCCGGTGGCGGCTCCTCCTATGTTCCGGCACCGCAGTTTAGCTTTACGCTGCAGGAAAGCGCCTACACAGGGGATGAAATCAACATCGCTCCTACAAGCGCTTATGTCAGCGGCGTAACGTGGTCGGCTAAAAAGGACGGCCTGCCCGCCGATTTCTCAGGGTTGTTTGGGGGAACGCTTTCCACAAGCGGCGGTAAGGTGAAAGTCCTACAGACGGGAAAACTCACCCTGATTGCAACGGCAGAAAATAGCCGCGGTGTGACGATAACCTGTGAGCAAACAGTCGCAGTATACCCTGTGGTGACCGCCGCTTTGACGCTGCCTCAAACAGCTCATACCGATACCGCAGTGGCTGTCGACCTTGTAACCGAAAACCTCGGGAGCAACACGGTAGTCTGGTCGGTTACCAAGGATGGCAGCGGACTTGACCTCTCGGACGCCCTAAACGGAGAGCTTGATCAGGCTGGTGGTACAGTGCGCTTCCTGTCCGCAGGAGCATATACCCTGACTGCCAGTATCACTGATGAGCTGGGCAAAACTGTAACAGCCAGCCCTTCCATCACCGCTTACCCGGTGGTCGAAGTGACGTTATCCCTGCCGGCAACTGCCCATACCGATACGGCAGTCAGCCTGGATACGAAAGCAACGAACGCCGAAGGGCTTGCGATTGCCTATACCCTGACCCGAAACAATGAGGCCGTGGATGCCGCCGATTATATTGAGGGCAGCTTTTCCGGAGGAAGCGTCCGCTTCAAGGAAAAGGGCGTGTATGCCCTGACCGCCTCCGTCACCGACGCCACAGGGCGTGTATTCTCAGATACTGCTGATATTGCGGTCTATCCCGTGGGCTCAGCAGGGTTCTATCTGCCTGAGATTTTCCACACGGATAAAACCGTTTCCGTGGAAGCTGTGTTCGGTGAGATTGGAAGCCATGCCGCCAAGTGGAGCTTGACCCGTGACGGGAAAGAAATCTCACTTACAGAAGCCACCGATGGTTCTTTGAGTAACAGCGGCGGGACACTGCGTTTTTATGAAAAGGGCGCCTATGTCCTCAAGGCCGAGTTTACTGACGACGGCGGAAGGACGTACAGCTATACCCAGGGCTTCACGGTTTATCCCGTGCCGGCGGTCAGCTACAGTCTACCGGAATACGTTCACACCGACAGTGAGATCCCGATCAGCACAGAAACAACAAATCTGGGTGGCCTGACCGTGGAGTGGCTTGTGGACAACACCTACGGCTTTCAGGATTGGTTTACCTATGTTAACGGAAGCCTCAACAACGAGGGCGGGACCATCCGCTTCAAGCGCGCCGGTGTTTATGAGCTTGTGGCGAGAGTCACCGATGAAACCGGCCGCGTCTTTCTTTTCGAGGTCGGAAGCAAATGCGAAGTGCTTCCCGTGCTGACCATCGGCTTTGAGCTGCCAGAGCTCGCCTACACCGATACGGTCCTTGATCTGAGAACTCATGGCAACAACAACGTCCTGCCGGTGGAATGGTCGGTTGCCCACGATAGCAACAGCGTCCTGCTCACGGACGCCGTTTCGGGAAACCTGAACGCCCAAGGCGGAAAGATCACTCTCCCTGCACCGGGCGAATATGTCCTGACCGCGTCCATGACCGATTTCCTAGGGCGCAGCTACACCCACGACGAGAGCATCCACATCCTTCCGGTCATACAGTATGACTTTACCGTGCCGCAGACCGTCCACTATGGAACGGAATTTGCGATTACCACCGGGAATGTACAGAACCTCGGCTCCTATACCGTAGTTTGGACGCTTCTAAAGGACGGAGCGTTGGCATCATACACCGGTTTACTCGGCAACGATGGCGGCAGGATCGCTATCCGCGATACAGGAACCTTTACCCTGACAGCCTCCGTCACCGACAGCGCCGGCCGTGTGACCGCACATTCCGGAAGCGTCACCATTACGAACACCGCACCGAACGCACCCACTGTGACCGCCGAGCAGACACGAACCGTGAAGAACGGCAAGTTTTTAGTGAATATCGCGGCAAGCAGTACGGACCCCGACGGGGACGCAGTGACTCTGGAATATGACGGCATGGAACCGGATGGCTACTATTCGGTGGGCGTTCATACGATCAAGGTCCGGGCGCAGGATGAAGCGGGCGCTTACTCGGCGTGGACGGAAAAGTACTTTACCGTGACGAACGCAAGTCCGACCGTTACCCTAACGGCTACACCGACCAGAACGGTCAAGGATGGTAAATTCCTTGTAAACGTCAAAGCCATTGCCTCCGATGCGGACGGTGATCCGGTCGCGCTGGAATGGGACGGTACTACAGCTGACAGCTACTATTCGGTGGGTATGCATACGATCAAGGTTCGCGCCAGGGATGAAGCGGGCGCCTATTCGGAATGGATCGAAGCAATCGTCACCGTGACAAACGCAAGTCCGACCGTTATCCTGACAGCGACACCGACCCGAACCGTGAAAGACGGTAAATTCCTTGTTGATATCAGTGCCGTAGCTGCCGACGCGGACGGTGACCCTACCACTCTGGAATGGGATGGCAGGACTGCGGATGACTATTATGCTCCCGGAACGAACACCGTCAAGGCTCGGGCAAAGGATGCTGCGGGCGCATATTCGACATGGGCCTCACAGACCTTCACCATCGCAAGCTCAGCGCCTGTCGTAACCGTCACTGCAACGCCAACGAGGACAGTCAAGGATGGTAAATTCCTTGTGAACATCAGCGCAACGGCGACCGATGCGGAGGGCGACGCGACCACGCTGGAGTGGGCAGACACCTCCGCCGACAGCTATTATGCAACGGGAACCCACACCATCCGCGTCCGGGCAAAGGACGCCACCGGCATGTACTCGGAATGGCTTGAAAAAACCTTCACGGTTGTCAACTCCGCTCCCACCACCCCTGTCATCAGCAGAACACCCAGCAGCAACAGCGTGGTGCCGGGAACGGCGGTCACCATCACCGCCACCTCCACCGACCCGGACAGCGATCCCTTCTCCCTCGTATGGGAAGGCCGCGATGCTGAGACACAGGACTATCCGCTGGGTAAAAACACCGTAAAAGTAAAAGCGGTGGATGCCTCCGGCGCGGAATCTCCATGGGCAGCAATCGTGTTTTTTGTGGCAGACTCCAACAGCGGCGGCGGTATGACCCTGACAGGCCCCGAGTCGGTGATTTTGGAAAATGGTCTGGAGGGCGCCACGATAACCAACTATACCTTTACCGTGCCTCCTGTGGACGGTCATTCCGGTAGTGATTACGGACGTGTTCGCGGCTACAACGTCCTGACTGGCCAATGGGACCAACTGGATTACCAGACGACCACGAATGGCATCACCTTCACCCGGACGCTGACGGCGGGCGTATACAGCAAGCTGGAATTCTATTATTACACAAACCACAACTGCATGTATAACAAGAGCAATATCACCTATTCCGTGGAGTATTATTTTGAATAAATTTAGGAGGAAATTGTAATGAAAAATCTGTTTAACAAGCTCGGTGGCAAGGCCCGTAAGTATAAGGAAGCCATTTGCGGCACCCTTACAAATACCCGTGCGGAGGGCTATGTGGACACCGCCGTGAAGATCCTAATGGCAGTGGTCATCGGGGCTCTGGTGCTGGGGGGACTGTATGCTCTGTTTGGAAATACAGTTCTGCCGACCTTGACGGAGAGGATCAAGGAAATGTTCAACTATGCAGGCTGAGTTGGCTGGAAGCGTCGCGCAGGCGGCGCTTTTTTCTATCCTTCTTTCGGTGGCCTCGCTATGGGATATCCGAAAGCGGATCGTTCCCGATGCGCTGAACGCTTTGATCCTTTGCGTTGGTCTGCTGACGTTTACGCCAGTTAAGCTCTTTGGCATCCTGCTCGGCCTGCCGCTTCTCATCGCCGCTCTCCTAAAGGAGGGCGGCATGGGCGGCGGTGACATCAAACTCAGCGCCGCCGCAGGTTTTGTCCTGGGCCTCCCCGTAGGAACGGTGGGCCTGATCCTCGGGCTGTCGGCGGTACTGCTGTACCATCTGACCGCTCAAGTTATCCGAAAATTGAAGCGAATTAATGTACCAGCGGCAAGCGCAAACGCTTTGCCGCTGGTGCCTTTTTTATCCGCGGGTTTTCTCGCTGCGTATTTTATGAATTTTGGAGGTTTGTCTCTATGAGCATATTCAAAAACCGCACTGTGGTAGGTGTACTTTGCATTTTGCTTTCGCTCCTCATCTGCTTTGGCCTGACCCCGCTGTTTAACCGGGCGGTCAGTGCAAAAACCGAAATCGTCCGTGTTACCAAGGAAATCAAAGTTGGAGATGCGATCACCAAGGATATGGTGCAGATGGTGGAGGTGGGCGGCTACGGCCTTCCCGACAACGTGATCCGAAAGACCGAGACGGTGATTGGCAAATACGCAATCGCCGACCTGTCCATCGGCGACTATATCCTCACCTCAAAGCTGTCCGACACGCCCGCCGCTGAAAACGCCTATCTATACAGCCTTGACGGAAAGAAACAGGCCATGTCGGTGACCATCAAGAGCTTTGCGAACGGCTTGTCCGGCAAGCTTCAAAGCGGCGATATCGTATCGGTCATCGCTCCCGATTACAAGCAGCAGGGTGCAACTGTGATACCCGCAGAACTGAAATATGTGGAAGTCATCAGTGTGACAGCGTCTTCGGGCTATGACGCCAACACGGGTGAGGCGGTGGCTGAGCAAGATGACCGTGAGCTGCCATCTACTGTGACCCTGCTGGTCACCCCGGAGCAGAGCAAGGTGCTGGCCTCACTGGAAGCCGACGGCATAATCCATCTGTCTCTTGTCTACCGGGGCAGTGCCGAAAATGCCGCCAAGTTTACCGAGGCCCAGGATAAAACGCTTGCTGCGCTCTATCCCGCCGATTCACAGAAGACGGAGGGTACGGGCGCTTCCGGTCAGACATCATCCGGCACGAATGGGGTGAACTGATGCTGAACTTTAAGAAAAACGGAATTTTCACCCACCGCGCCGGCGAAGAAGCCCTATCAAGAGAGCCGGAACCGGGCGGCGGTATTCTGGCTGTATGGGGCTCTCCCGGCAGCGGAAAAACCACCGCGGCGGTTAAGCTGGCAAAATATCTGGCTGACCAAAAACACAACACGGTGCTGCTGCTCTGCGACATGACAGCCCCTATGCTGCCCTGCATCTGCCCACCCTCCGAATTGGACGGCGAGCATTCGCTGGGCAGCATTCTCGCAGCCGCCCATGTCTCCGAGCCTCTCATCAAATACAATCTGGTGACCCTAAAAAAGCACGGCAATCTCACACTCCTCGGACTGAAAAAAGGTGAAAACGAATATACCTACCCGCCATACACGGAAACACAGGCCACGGAGCTGCTGGACGGACTGCGCAACATCGCACCTTTTGTGGTAGTGGACTGCGGCAGTTACATTGCAAACGATATTCTCTCGGCTGTGTCGCTTATGGAGGCCGACAGCGTCCTGCGCCTTGTAAACGCCGACCTCAAATCCATCAGCTATTTTTCCAGCCAGCTCCCGCTGCTCCGTGACAGTAAGTGGGATGCGGACAAGCAATACAAGGTTGCGTCCAATCTGAAGCCTCGGCAGGCGGTCGAGCAAATCGGGCAGGCGCTTGGCTCGGCAGCCTTTACATTGCCTTATTCGCAGGAACTGGAGGAACAGTATCTCGCCGGAAATCTTCTGACCGACCTGTCTCTCAAGGACAGCCGTCCTTTTCGAAAAGAAATAGAAAAAATCTGCAAGGAGGTGTTCGGCATATGAAGTCGGAAAACCTGTTTTTTACCCCTGAGAGCGAGGGAAAGGACTTCTCCTCGGTGCTGACCGATGTGCAGGCATATATCTCCGCCCATTACAGCGCTCTCATCACCGGCGACCTTGCGGACGCCAAAGTGCAGATGAAGCGCTACATCACCAAGTACATCCAGGACCGACGCATCGCAGTCGGGGGTATGAGCGGCGAAAAGCTCGCCGACGCCCTGTACACCGAAATGGCGGAGTTCGGCTTTCTCACCAAGTACATTTTTGGCAACGGAATCGAGGAAATCGATATCAACTCATGGCGGGATATTGAGGTGCAGTATTCAGACGGCCGAACGGTTAAGCTGGAGGAACGCTTTGACAGTCCCGAACACGCTGTCAACGTCATCCGAAGGATGCTCCACGTCAGCGGCATGGTGTTAGACAATGCCAGCCCCACCGTCCTCGGACATTTGAGCAAAAACATCCGTATCGCCGTGCTGAAAACCCCCATCGTGGACGAGGATGTCGGTGTGTCCGCCTCCATTCGTATCGTCAATCCGCAGAGCATGAAAAAAGAAGATTTCATAAAAAGCGGCACCGCGACAGAACCGATGTTGGACTTTTTATCTCTCTGCGTCCGCTATGGCATTTCCGTCTGTGTGGCTGGAGCTACCTCCAGCGGCAAAACCACGGTGGCTGGCTGGATACTGACCACAGTCCCGGATAACAAGCGAATCTATACCATCGAAAACGGCTCCCGCGAATTGGCGCTGGTGCGGGAAAAGGATGGCCGGGTGGTCAACTCAGTCATCCACACACTGACCCGCGATAGCGACAACGACCGCCAACGGGTAGACCAGATCAGCCTGCTGGATATAGCGCTCCGCTTCAACCCCGACATCGTTGTGGTCGGAGAGATGCGCGGCGCGGAAGCTAACGCAGCTCAGGAAGCAGCTCGAACCGGGGTGGCCGTTTTGACGACTATCCACTCCAATTCCTGTGAAGCAACCTACCGTCGCATGGTCTCCCTCTGTAAACGCGCAGTAGATATGTCGGACCAGACACTCATGGACTATGTCACCGAGGCGTACCCCATCGTGGTATTTTGCAAACAGCTTGAAAACAAGCAGCGCCGCATGATGGAGATTCAGGAATGCGAGATCCTGCCGGACGGCAGCCGGATATTCCGCCCGCTCTATCAGTACATCATCACCGAAAACCGCATGGAGGACGGAAAATTTATCATCGAGGGACACCATGCTCAGATCAACGCCATTTCGGATAGTCTTGCCATACGGCTTCTGGAAAACGGGATGCCCCAGGCGCTCATCAATCAGCTCAAACGCAAGGAGGTGCTAAGCGCATGACCACCATGCTTCTAATTGCCTGCGCCGGTATGATTGCGGGCTCCTTTATTCTCCTCGGCCTTTCTCCCATGGCATTCACCGGCGCTGTGTTCGCTGGACTCACGGATAAGCCGAAATCCCTCCGTGACGAAATTAACGAAACCACCCATCGGAAGAAGCGTTCTTATCTGCGCCGCCAGATCGCCGAGACACAGGTGATTCTTAAGGCAACCGGACGGGAAAAAAGTTTCCCCATGCTCTGCGCTCTGTCGCTGGCGTTCTTTGCGGCAGGGGCTTCCATTGCCATCGTGCTTGGTAACCTGTTTCTTGTTCCTGTGATGGCCGCCGGACTCATGCTCCTTCCGTTTTGGTACATTAAGCTGACGCAGACACATTTCAAAAAGGACATCGCTGCGGAGCTTGAAACAGCGCTATCCATCATCACCACGGCGTATCTACGGAATGAGGACATCCTCACCGCTGTGGAGGAAAACCTCGCTTATCTTAATCCGCCCGTGCTGTCGGTGTTCAAAGGTTTCACGGCCAGAGTCAAGCTGGTTAGCCCCGATGTGGAGGCGGCACTCTATGATCTGAAAGATCAGATCGATAATGCGGTATTCCGCGAGTGGTGCGATGCCCTCATCGCCTGCCGGCATGACCGCAGCTTGAAGACTACGCTGACGCCTATCGTCACCAAGCTCAGCGACATGCGGGTGGTCAACGGCGAGCTGGAAAACATGGTGTTCGAGCCTCGAAAGGAATTCATCATCATGCAGCTTCTCGTGATCGGCAATATCCCGCTCCTGTATTTTCTGAACAAGGACTGGTACCACACGCTGATGCATACCGCGCCGGGACAACTCGTCCTGACCGTTTGCGCCGCCGTGATTTTTATATCCACGGCCTTTGTAATCAAGCTCACCCAGCCCATTGAGTATAGGAGGTAAGCGATGACAACAACGATCTTTTTATTCGGAACCCTCCTTGCGGTAGGGCTCTTTTTCATTGCCGCGGATCTCCTGCGACTGCCCAGCCTCGCTGCTCAAAAGGCAATGCTGGCGGCTGGCAAACGGGCGAAAGCAAAACCAAAGACCATGGACGCACTTCTTCAAAATGCGGCTGTTCGGCTTTCCCGTCATATTCGTATGGATGAGTACAAGCGTAGCCGCATGAAAAATATCCTATCAGCGGCGGGGCTCGGCATGACGCCGGAGCTATTCACAGCATCAGCCATCGTCAAGGCGGCGGCCGTCGCACTGGGAGTGATTCCGTGCCTCGTCATCCTACCGCTGCTTTCGCCCATTGTTCTGTTTCTCGCAATACTCATATATTTCAAAGAGAGCCGCAAGGCGGACGAGGCACTGTCAGCCAAGCGAAGCAAAATAGAACAGGAGCTGCCACGGTTCGTGGCGACCATCACGCAGGAACTTAAGGCCAGTCGCGACGTATTGTCCATATTGGAGAACTTCAAGAAAAACGCTGGCGAAGAGTTCGCCTCGGAGTTGGACATCCTCACCGCCGACATGCGCTCCTCCAACTATGAGGCGGCGTTGACCCGGTTCGAGGCGAGGTTCAATTCGCCTATGCTCTCGGACATCACGCGCGGTCTCATCGGCGTCCTTCGCGGCGACGATGGCGGGATGTATTTTCAGATGCTCAGTCACGACATGAAGCAGTTGGAGCTCCAGCGGCTCAAGGCTCAGGCTATGAAGATCCCGCCCAAATTCCGGGTGTTTTCCTTCTTGATGCTCTTTTGCTTCCTGCTAACCTATATGACAATCATCGTCTTTCAAATCATCACATCCCTCGGCGGGATGTTTTAGGAGGTGCAAAATGGAGCGTGAACAGATCATGGAAGCGTTGTGCGAAAAACTTGAACGCAATTGGAACGATTATCTCAAGGAGCTGGACCAGCATTCAAAGAGTGTTCTTATTGGGAGAAGCGATGAAATTACAACTGCGCGCTTCGTGTATAACGAGCTGTACGGTGGCGGGTACCCGGAGGACTATATGGAGTACCTCCTACGCTTTGAAAATCCGCTGGAGGTCGTAAGGGATCAATGGTCTTCGGAGCAATCGGTTGATTTTAGCGATGAAATGTATCACGCACTTTGGAGCCTGATAGACAAGGGCGATGCGGAACGGGACTATGCCCTTGACCCGGAATATCGGCCTCCCGCTCCGGAACAGGGGGTGACAATGTGCTGAAACACATTCTCAAATGCAAGCGCGGCGAGGGCTATATTGACGTAGCTGTGCTGGTGCTATGCGCCATGCTGGTCATTGCCTTTGCCGTGCGCGTCTTTCCTGTCTATATTGCTAAGCAACAGGTCGACACCTTTGCCACGGAATTGATCCGTGAGGCGGAAATCGCCGGACGCGTAGGAAACGAAACGACCGCACAGGAACAACTCCTTCGGGAGCGTACTGGGCTTACTCCTACTGTAACATGGTCGAAGACCGGCAACATTCAGTTAAACCAGGAGGTTACGGTGACGGTCACCTATCAGACCGACATCGGCCTTTTTGCCGGCTTTGGCTCATTCCCCATTACATTGAGGGCAGATGCCTCTGGAAAATCAGAAGTCTATTGGAAGTAGGTGGTGACGTGCAAAGAATAAAGAAGGTTCTTAGAGATAAACGTGGTGCTTCATTTCCGCTGATCGTTGCCATCACCCTCGCATTGGCCCTTATTTTCTGCGGCGTATCGGAGTATTTTCGGCTGATGATCATTGCGCAGGGCGTGCGGGACGCAATGCAGGCCGCCGTCATCTCAGCTGTCAATGATAACTATGACGATGTATACCATGGCGTCCGCGAGGGATATTCAGGCGCCTATCAGCCGATTGCGGAGGATTTTGAGGAATCGCTGGACTACGGCGATATCTATTGGCAGATCGACAGCATCCTCGGGCTGACCGGCAACGGCGGGTATCACAACAAAAGCACAGCCGATGGCGAGCTGGAGTTTCGGGTCTGGAATTTGTCTGTGGACATCAGAAACGCACCCTTTGCTTCCGGCGACCAATCGTCAGCCCGATTCGAGGCCGACAGTACGATTATGCTGGAGGTTCCCGTGTCCTTTGCCGGAAAGCTCCTGCCATCCATGCAGATAAAGGTGAAGAACACAGCAGGATACATTCCCAAGTTTTGACTTTTTCCGAAAACTTTTTTATAATATTGGTAGACTTCCGAAAACTCTTGTGGTAGGGTGAGGCTAAAAGAAGCTATCAAAAATTTACAGGAGGACGCACCGATGAAAAACATGAGCGATAAAACAAAAAAGCGGTTGATCGTTGCCGGAAGCCTCACGGTATGTGCCGTGCTGGCTGTACTGATCGGTAGCCGCTTCATCCCTGATAAAACTGCTGAGCAGCCGCTCCCGACTCAAGGCTCACAGCCTGCCGAGGTGACGGTGAATACCGATACAGAAAAAGAAAAAGAGGTTGTGGTCACCGCGCCGGATACCTCTCAGCCGGCAAGCATGGATAACGGTGCCGACTCTTCCGGCACCGATCAAACAATTCAGGGAGATGTGACCAAACCACCGGAACCGAGCAAAGAACAACTTACCGCCCCCTCCCAAAAGCCGAGCGGAGAAACGACCACCGCAACGCCCAAGCCGAGCGGAAATAGCAATACCGGAAGCTCTGGCGGTACATCAACGGGAGGCTCCTCACAAAGCGGCGGACTGCCCGGCTTCGATAATGTGCCAAATTTAGGTGAAAACCAAGGCGAAACTGTTGACGGTGATGGCGACATCAATAAACAGGTAGGCAATATGGACTAGAAACACAACGACTCTCAAGCACGGTTGAAAGATACCGTGCTTTTTTATTTGGGAAGGAGGACAATGTGAAAAAGCTCTTCTTAAAAACGATGTCGCTGCTGCTTATCCTGTGCATTCTCTGCCCAATATACGCACTGGCAGATACCGGCGGAAGCGGAAATATCGACGGCGGCGGTGGAGGTATGGGCAACGGCACAAGCTCGAATTACTGGAATTCAGGCAATGAAGGTGTGCGTGTAACCGTAGTACGGGCCAGTGACCATGCAGTAGTTACCACGCCTGTGGATCTAACAAATATCACTCCGCCAGCAAACATTTATCATTTTGGGAAAACGAGCAAGCTGCAATACAATAACGGCGCTACTTTAAATCCTGCTCAAGGAGGATATGTCTTTAAAAATCCAGGACAAACTATCCCTCGGATCATTAGCACTAACGGAATAACAAACATTGAGGCGATAAAAAAATATTTCTGTTCCGAATATGTGGTCAAAAGAATCGCAGAGATCACAGGTATGAATTACGATGTCCTCATCGGCGGCGACTATAAAATACTTCTGGAGCCCATCGCATACTTTACCTTTCAGGGTGCCATGATCGCTACTACGGCCACTGAAGCTGCTCTCTACGATCAGAAGGTCAATGGTCTGCTCAGAAGCTGGATGCAGTCGCTGACTCATAAGAACCTCCCTCTGGCTATGTTTCTTGAGGTATCGGATCTCGGCTATCCTGCATGGAGTGGCAGCAAAACAACTGCCGCATCAGACGCGGATATTATCTCAAGCCTTGGGCTGGGCATCGTTCGTTTCACCGAGAAACCCGAAGCGCCGGTAATAACGACCTACGACTATGAATATCGGGTCAACACTGAGGTCATAACGGCGGTCACAGTCAGCGGCGGCCAGTCAGATCCGGATAACCCAACTACCGTCAGCTTCAACATCGGCGGCACAACCTATACCGTAAGCAATGTGTACTATCCGGACGGAGACAGCCAACTGGCATGGGTGAAATGGGAAACGCCTGATACGGCGCAAAACATGGTGATCTATGTCACGGTGTCCGGTCCTGGACGAACATCCAAGGCTACAATCAACGTAAAAATAACAGACTTGGATCAAAATCCTCCGCCGAACCCGGTGGCCGACGACCGCAACGATAGCTTCTCCCGTGTAGCCGTACCTGCCCGTCCGGTGCAAGCCTCGGCAAGCTGGGCCGTCTGGCGCCCGTGGTGGCATGCAAATTGGGTGTGGCATTCCACCGGTGAGGACAGCGGATATTGGGTCGACGAGGGCTGGTGGGAGTTCGACCTCGACCGTTACAGCGCAAGCCTGACTGCCTCTATGAGCATTACCTGTGACAGTAAAAACCCAACCGCCAGCGGGCGCGTGATGAAGTCGGGGTACGGAATCAACCAGACCGTAATTGGAAGCGTCAGCTCTACTCAGAGTTCGGCGGTCACCAAGCCGCAGAACGCCGTCAGTTATTTCCCTGAGTTCTGCTATGAAACCTACTGGCGACTCCTGGACCGGATGGGCTCGGGACGCTTTGAATTCAAGAGAAATCAATACTCGACATATAAAAACCGAACGCACTTCACGCCGCTCTGGATGCCGGATGGGACATATACCGTCAACACATGGCTCATTGACGCATGGACGCCGGCCGGGATGCTCTCAGCCAATCTCACCGACTCGCTGACGATTCGTGGTAACCTTTATCAAGACTGGCATATCGCACCCCTCAAGCCATAACAAAAAATATATTTAAAAGACAAGGCTGTGGAAATCGTCCACAGCCTTGTCTCATTTAGGAAAGGTGGTCTCTATGAAGAAGCTCAAAAAAATATCCCTGCTCCTGTGCATCGTCCTGACCATAGTGTTTCTGTGTAGCATGACGGCGATGGCAGCAGGTACCGGCGACGTGGCCGGAGCCATTGAGGGAACCTGGAATGACGCATCCAGCCAGATCAAAACTGTAGTCAACAAGGTGGTATTTCCTGCTATTGACCTCATTCTCGCCGTGTTTTTCTTCGCAAAATTGGGCACCGCGTATTTCGATTATAGGAAGCATGGTCAATTTGAATGGGCCGCCCCTGCGATTCTGTTTTCCTGCCTGGTGTTTACTCTGACGGCGCCGCTCTATATCTGGACCATTTTGGGGATATAGCCTATGAAAAAAGAACAGAAACTTGCTTTTGAATATGGGCAGGCGGCTTCTGCGTCCGCCTGCCCATTCGCTCCGTGCCATGACCCATGCATGTATAAGCTGGTCAGTGAGGTGCGCAGCGCCATCGGCCACCAGCGTAACCAGGAAAACATGCGGGCGTGGTATATGGGCTATCTTACCCAAACGGCTATGGCTGGCAATGGAATATCACAGGAGATGTTCACGACAGCACTAACTGTCCTCATTGATGGCGAACCAGGGTCTGTTTCAAACTGGATTAGCTTCGCTGCCGAGTGCGTTGATCTCGGGCAATATGTGGATTTTGAGCAAGAAAAGAATCCCACTCTCGCTGTTAACCGTTGGCTGGAAACGCTGCTTTCCGGTCTTCTGGAAACCCAAAAGCAATATGGTACACACATTGCCAAACAGGTCTGCGACCTTGCATTACTGCCAAACTGTCTGTATCCCAGCGAGATGCTGCAGGCAGCAGCGCATTTTAAAAATGGAGGCGCTCCAGAGGAAATCAGCGCAATGATCGCGTCAGGTACCATTGAGGGGGAGCAACCCTTTTTTCCAAAACTGACGGGTGAAGAAGAACAAGATCGCGGATACAGCCCTTACACAAGTATGGACTGGACGATACTTGGGATGTAAAAAAGTGGGCAGGCGGCTTCATTATTCGTGAAGCCAGCCTGCTCAACAATAATTGGGATGACTATGACTTTATAGGCAGCCTCAAAAATGAAGATGCGTTTTCCCGAATGAACGAATACAAGCCTGTATGACACAGGCTATTTTTATACCCCGAAGGAGGTGTTTTCCGGTTTGTTTATATGGGATTTTGCCCTCGACAAGATCATGGATCAGCTCATCGACTGGCTCTATGGTCAGATTGTGGGCTTTCTCGGCAACTTTTTTTCACAGATGGGTAATATGGGCGTCGAGTTGTTCGACATGAGCTGGGTACAGTCCATTGTCCTGTTTTTTTCTTATCTGGCTTGGGCGTTGTATGCTACCGGCCTCGTAGTGTCGGCCTTTGAAACCGGAATCGAATATCAAAACGGCCGCGGCAGCATTAAGGATGCAGCCTTAAACGCCATTAAAGGCTTTATGGCCGTGTCACTTTTTACCGTTGCTCCGGTAGAGCTATTTAAGCTGTCGGTCAATTTACAGAGCAGCCTCACGGCAGGAATTACCGGTTATGGACAGAACTTCGCAGATATGGCGAAAGGCATTCTGTCCGGACTCGGAAGCGGGTCGGATATCAGTGGTGCCATGAGCTCTGGCGCCTTTGGGGGACTTGCCACAATCACCAACCCCATTATGATGCTGTTTATCATTGTTCTCATGGGCTATGCGGTAATCAAGGTATTTTTCTCAAACCTGAAGCGCGGCGGCATTCTGCTGATTCAGATCTCTGTTGGAAGCCTGTATATGTTCTCCGTCCCCCGCGGCTATATCGACGGTTTTGTGCAGTGGTGCAAGCAGATCATCGGCCTCTGCCTGACGACCTTTTTACAGGCGACCATCCTCACGGCAGGACTGATGGTTCTCAAAGATCACGCCCTGCTGGGACTTGGGCTAATGCTGTCGGCTGGCGAGGTGCCGAGGATTGCTGGAGCATTCGGACTGGACACCTCCACCAAGGCTAACCTGATGTCTGCGGTATACACGGCGCAAGCTGCCGTCAACACGACTCGCACGGTGATTCAGGCTGTAGCCAAATAGCGGAGAAAGGAAGAAGCCTATGAAATTTATTTATGTGGCGTCCCCCTATGCCGGGGACGTGGAACGAAATATCAGGTTTGCCAAACAAGCATGCCGTTATGTGATGGAACAGGGGCATGCTTTTTTTGCGCCCCACCTGCTGTACCCGAAGCTGCTTGATGATACCAATCAATTGGAGCGTCAGGCAGGACTGGATATGGGACTCGCCATACTTTCCCGATGCGACGAGCTATGGGCGTGTGGCGAGCGAATGAGTCCCGGCATGATTCAGGAAATTGAGCAGGCAGAAAAGCTCGGTATACCTATCCGGTATCTCTCCACGGAACAAATTCTCAATGGGCAGAAGCCCGTATATGCAATATGGGCAAAAGTGCAGTCGGATGGTCCGCTTGCGGGACAGGCTGGTTTTTTATGTGAAAACAGAAAACGGCTTGTTTTCTCTTCGCAACAGGAAGCAGAAACCAGAATTCGGAACATTCACAATATATGCCCAAGCATTGCGTCAATTGCCGATTATGAATGCGTAGTTTATCCCGCCGAATACGCATCGGATCGAAAAGTGCATCTGGAAACGCTCATGTCCCCGGATTTAAATCCTGATTTGGATTTCGACCAGGACGGCTGTACTGGGATAGAAAAGGCTCCCGGTCAAAGCGGCCAGAGTATGCCCGGAATGTCAGGATTGCAATAATGCTGACGCTGGGGAGCCTCTTCGATGGTATCGGAGGTTTCCCGCTGGCGGCGGTCCATAACGGTGTCACACCGATATGGGCAAGCGAAATCGAAGCCTTTCCCATCGAAGTTACAAAAATACGATTCCCCAGCATGGTACATGTTGGGGACATAACAAAGTTGAACGGAGCAACGCTGCCTCCCGTGGATATCCTCTGCGGAGGTAGCCCGTGTCAGGATCTTTCCATAGCGGGTCAGCGCGCCGGACTTGCCGGAGAACGCTCCGGCCTTTTTATGGAGCAGGTCAGAATCGCAAAGGAGATGAGAAAAGCCGATGAACAGCGAGATATACCAGCTCACCTTGTTCGACCTCGATTCCTCGTTTGGGAAAACGTGCCCGGAGCATTCAGCTCCTCAGATTCCGAGGATTTCCGTGCGGTCCTCGAAGAAATTGTCCGAATTAAGGACAGTGCCTGTCATGTGCCTCGACCTGACGACGGGACATGGCAATCTGCTGGGGCAATCGTACTGGGAGATGAATTCAGCTTGGCTTGGCGAGTGCTGGACGCTCAATACTGGGGCGTCGCCCAGCGCCGCCGTCGCATCTTCCTTGTCGCGGATTTTGGAGGCAGACCCGCACCCCAAATACTATTTGAGCAGGACAGCCTGCTTGGGTATTCTACGGCGGGCGGAGGCCCGAGGCAAACAACTGCCGCCCCAGCTCAAGGAGGCGCTGATGGTGCAGGCGGGACTTGCCTGAACCCATGGGATGTCCAGAACCGCCACATTTTTGAGGATGGTGGAACATGGTCATCGCTCTACAGCGGCGAGGGAGTCGGACATGAGTATATCAAAGCAGAAGAAAAAACGGCCGTAGCCTTTGCTGCCAATCAGCGAGATGAGGTGCGGAATTTATTTGACATCGCAGGAGCTTTGAATGCACAGCCCGGCATGAAGCAACAGACTTTTGTGGCGGAAACGAGCTGCCTCAATGGATGGGACACGCAACAGAGCCGGATATTCCTTCCGGATGGGGTAGCTCCGACACTGGCCGGAGCGGATGGCGGCGGAGGGCGTAACCCAGCGGGACTGCTATTCGCGGCGGGCTTTTGCGCGGGCGCCGGCCCCACGGCAGGCGGAATCGGCTACAGCGAAGATCTCTCACCCACGCTAAAAGCATCCGAAAGCGGCACCAACATGGTGCCGGCCATCCTCTGCCTCAACGATCAGGGGGGCAGTCAGATGCATTGCACTGAGGACATCATTGGAACACTGCGTGCTCAGGAGCATGGACATCAGCCTTTGGTGCTGGCAAATCAGCAAGGCGGTGCGGAGATTGGGAAGGGCCTTTGCCCCACCATTACCTCGGCGGCGGGAACCTCCGGCAACAATCAGCCCGTATTATTTGAAAACCACGGTATCGACAGCCGGTACACCGGTCCCCACGCTGTGGCCCCCACCATGTCGGCTCGTTATGGGACAGGCGGAAACAACCAGCCTTTAATATCACAACCCGATGAGGTCATTTGCATTGCCGGCAACACTATCGACCGGGAACCGGAAAACGGCGGCAACGGTCTCGGCTGTCAACCTGATCTCGCTTATACGCTTACCGGAGCGGATCGCCATGCCGTATACAGCCGCCAGCGCAGCGATGAGTTTTTGAAAAACGATGTGATCGCCACCCAAAGCGCTCGGCAGCATAAGGACGCCACCGACCTCGTCTGCCAGCCCTATCAGGAAACAGTGGGGACCATCGGCTACAGCGACCATAAGGGTGTCAACAACCAGTTCGTGTCCGATGACAAGTGCATTATAGTGCGCCGCAAGCTGATCCGCAGGCTGACGCCGCTGGAGTGCGAACGGCTCCAAGGCTACCCGGACGGCTGGACGGACATTCCCGGCGCATCGGATAGCGCCCGGTACAAGGCGCTGGGCAATAGCGTGGCGATCCCCTGTGTGGACTTTGTCCTACGGGGTATCGCCTATTTTTTATTCAGAATTAAAAATCAGGAGGAAAACAATTTATGGGATGCTGGGGAATAACCGCTTTTGAATCGGATGCCGGACTGGATGCGGTAGACTTTATCAGAAGCAATCTGCCGGAGGATGGAAAGCTGGAGCTTGGAAAAATCATTGAAGCCATGAAAAAGAATGAATGTCGTATGCCTGACGTAACGAACGGTGAATCTCACACCGGACCTATGGCATTGGCTGAAATCATGGTGAAATTTCTCGACCAGGATTTCAGTGAACTGGACTATGACGAGGAATGGGCGGCAAACGATAATAAGTTCAGCTCCATGACATCCTTCACCGCCACCAAAGAATCCATCCAATGGCTCCGGGACTATGTCTCCGATACGCTAATAAACAAAATGAAGGATGCGGAGTTTAGAAAAAAATGTGGTGAAAACTGGGGAGGCTGGTTTGAGGAAAAGGACTGGCACGGCTGGCAAAACCATATGTCAACACTTGTTAGCCGCTTGGATTCACTTCTTGCATCTTCGGAAAGCCAATTGGAGCTGATCCAGCCACCGGAGCAGACAAACGACCTGTCCTGCGACCACTGCGGCTATACCCAGCACATCCAATGTTAGGAGGAATCAAATATGTATTTATACCCTGACAACCTGAAAGCGAAGGCCACCCTGTGGCTGTGGGAACTGAGAGACATCGGCATCATCGGTGTAGGCCTTTTATTCTCTGTGTTCGCACTGGCGCAGCTCCGTTTTTTGCCGCCCATCGTCCTCACAGCACTCTACGCCTTTTTATCTATCCGCTTTGAGGATACTAGCATTCTCGACTTTATCCGCTGCGCCTTTTTCTACTTTATCGGGCGCCAGCAGCTTTATGAATGGAGGGCGTGATATGAACAGAAAAGAAAAAAAGGTGGCAAAGGAAAAGCTGTCCACCCGCCAACTCATGGGCATCGCAGATATTATCGATTACAGTCTGGTGACCAGCCATGGAGGGCTGGTGTTTTTTATGATCAAGCCAACCAACATCAGTGTACTATCCGATGCCAGTGTCGCAGCAAGGATCTATGCGCTTATGAATGTTCTCAAGGGTATCGCAGAGATTGAAATGCTCTGCCTAAACTCCCGTGAAAATTTTGAGGATAACAAAAACTTTCTGCGCCGGAGGATTGAAGTCGAGCAAAATCCAGTCATCCAAAAACTCCTCCAGCAGGACATGGCAAACCTGGACCGGATGCAGGTGCAGATGGCAACCGCGCGGGAATTTCTTATCATCATCCGGCTCAGAGATGAAAAAGAAGCCGACGTCCTTCCATACCTCTCACGAATTGAAAAGAGCCTGAAGGATCAAGGGTTCACTGCGCACCGGGCGGACAATATGGACATCAAGCGACTCCTGGGCGTTTACTATGAGCAGAACGTTACAACCGAAAAATATGAGGACAACGACGGAGAACGCTGGATTATTCTCGGGGAATAAGAGCATCTCAATGAATAGGCCGTAAGGAGGCACCTTGCGGCTAACCGACATGGGAGCCTCCAACGGCAAAGTAGGAGGTATTTTTCATGCCAAAAGGCAGTAAAAACAAAACAAACTTATCTGCGGAGGATACCAAGATTAAGGATTTCCTCGATATGATCGCGCCGGGCGTCATAAAGTTTCAGACAGATCATTTCGTCTGCGGAAACACTTTCCGCTGTGTGTGGGCCTTGCGGGAATACCCCACCAGCACCTCCGAGCAGGCGATCCTGCGGCACCTCGGAGAAAAAGACGGCGTTACTCTGCGCATCTATACCCGGCAAGTGACGGCGGCTGAGGAAAAAAAGATCATCCATAACGCGGCCAACAAAAACCGTATGAGCAGAAGCAGCACCAACGATCTCCAGCAAACGATTACCGCCGAAAGCAACCTACAGGACGTGGTGACGCTGGTATCCTCCATGCACCGGAACCGCGAACCGCTCCTGCACTGCGCCGTCTACATCGAGCTGACTGCTCACGATCCGGATGAACTGAAGCTACTCCAGACGGATGTGCTGACAGAGCTGGTGCGCTCGAAGCTCAATGTGGATCGCTTGCTGCTCCGCCAGCGCGAGGGGTTTCTCTCGGTGGGACCGGCCGGTTGGAATGTGTTCGGAAGCCAGTTTGAGCGAGTCCTGCCGGCCAGCTCCGTTGCTAACCTCTATCCCTTTAATTACTCAGGAAAGACCGATCCTCACGGTTTTTATCTTGGCCGGGACAAATTTGGGAGCAATGTCATCGCGGACTTTGATCAGCGCGACGATGACAAGACCAACGCAAATATCCTAATACTCGGCAACAGCGGCCAGGGTAAATCGTATCTTCTGAAGCTAATTCTCTGTAACCTCCTGGAATCCGGTAAGCGCGTTCTTTGCCTTGATCCCGAGCACGAATATGTTGAACTCGCCATAAAACTCGGCTGTTTTGTCGATCTTATGAGCGGACAATATCTTATAAATCCTCTTGAACCCAAGAGTTGGGATGATGGCGGTGACGCTGGTGATGAGGATGCGCCTCAGACTTTCCGTCAGAAGACAAAGCTCAGCCAGCATATCTCTTTCCTCAAAGACTTTTTCAGATGCTATAAGGATTTTTCCGACCGCCAAATTGACGTGATTGAAATCCTGCTGGGCAGACTCTATGAAAAATGGAACATCAGCGACCGTACAGATTTCAGCAGGCTGACCGCCAACGACTATCCCATCCTCTCCGACCTGTATGCACTGATTGAGGACGAGTACAAGGGCTACGATTCTGCGAAGTATCAGCTTTATACTGCCGAGCTCTTGCAGGAAATCCTGCTGGGGCTTCACTCCATGTGCCAGGGCGCGGAGAGCAAGTTCTTCAACGGTCACACCAACGTAACGTCAGACCGTTTTATCGTGTTCGGCGTTAAGGGACTGTTACAAGCCAGCAAAAACGTGAAGAATGCCCTGCTGTTCAACGTGCTGTCCTTTATGTCCGATAAGCTGCTGACCGAGGGCAACACCGCCGCCAGCATCGACGAGCTGTATCTGTTCCTCACCAATCTCACCGCCATCGAGTACATCCGCAACTTCATGAAGCGTGTGCGCAAGAAGGAGTCGGCTGTTATTCTGGCCTCGCAAAACCTCGAAGACTTCAACATCGAGGGCATCCGGGAACTGACCAAGCCGCTGTTTTCTATCCCAACCCATGCTTTTCTCTTCAACGCCGGAAACATTGACAAGCATTTTTATATCGATTCCCTTCAACTGGAGGAATCGGAGTACAACCTGATCCGCTTCCCCCAGCGTGGCGTCTGCCTCTACAAATGCGGAAACGAGAGGTACAACCTCGCCGTCCACGCCCCGGCGTACAAGGAGAAGTTGTTCGGAAAGGCAGGCGGGCGATGAATATTGTGGGATATGGAGGCGGAACCAACTCAACCGCTATGCTCATCGGCATGTACCACCGAGACATACCCGTGGATCTGATCCTGTTTTCCGACACCGGCTGTGAGCAGCCCCACACCTATGGATACCTGCCCGTCATGGAGAAATGGCTCCTTGCGCATGGGATGCCGGGCATCACCACAGTGGAGTACCTTGACCAGAACGGCAACCGACTGACGCTGGAGGATGAGTGCCTCCGCTCCGGTACACTGCCAGCCCTTGCCTACGGATACAAAAAATGCTCTCTCAAGCACAAAGTCGGACCGCAGGACAAATTCTGCAATCATCACCAGCCCTGCCTTGATATATGGGCAGCGGGAGAGCGTGTCACGAAGTATATCGGCTTTGATGCCGGCGAAGAATACCGGCGATATAACGCCGCCATTTACGACATGCAGGACAAAAAGTACAAAAAGGAATACCCGCTCATCGATTGGGGCTGGTTTCGGGAGGACTGCATCGCCGCAATCGGACAGGAGGGCCTGCCGCTTCCGGGCAAGTCCTCCTGCTTTTTTTGTCCCAGCATGAAGAAGCATGAAATCCGTACCCTCTATCATCAGCACCGGGCCTTGTACGACCGCGCCATTGCCATTGAGGATGGCGCAAAGCCGAATCTCATCACCGTAAAAGGTCTCGGCCGGGACTGGTCATGGAGCAATTTTGTGGAGGCAGATAAAAAGCAAATCGCAATGTGCTGGATGTTCCCCGAGTACGATATGCCCTGCGGCTGTTTTGATGGGGATTAAGTCGTAACGGTATTTGATCCATCCACAGAGGTATCAACGGGCATCACGTCATACAGCTCTGCAAAGACCTGTATGGTGACGCCACCGTTCCCCACGTAAATATGTGTATCCTCATATCTTAAAAACAACATTCCGAACAGAAACCTAGAACGTTCGTGCTCAAACTCAGAGTGAATGATAAAGTCAAAGAACATCTCTATGATGCCAAGGCCGTTCTTCTCCGCACGAATCGATATTTTTCCCATGTGCAGCGCCGTATATTTACGCATCTGCTTCGCAAATGCAAGGAAGTCCTCATACTTTTTCTCGTTAGGAACTCGCTTGTGCGCAGCCGCATACCGTTCATGTTCCTCTAGAATTTTTTGAAAGGACTCGCGTGATCGCGCCTCCTCTACCGCAAGATCCTCCGGCGATCTCGATCCCAGTTCAGCCTCGACCTTGGTATCGAGCTCCGCCATTTTTGCTTTTTCAGCGGTGTAGTAATCATAAGTTTTGTAATACATCTTTCATCAGCTCCTTGTCATTGTCATTGAAATCATGCGTCTCCAGATGTGTAAGCCAATCCTGTGCCTGCTAAAGCACCGTGCGATTCATATCTTATCCCTCCGGCACTATACCGATTAAATCAGAGGCAAATACAAGATATAGGTATTTCTAATAGTATATTACTACTACAATCGGTATTTCAAGTGGTAATGTTACCGATTTAATCGGAGTATCCTTGTGTTCAGTGGAGGTGATAAGAATGGATGAAGATTTTATACGCCAACGAATGACGGAGCTACGTCTGAAAAAGGGCGTATCAGAATACAAGATGAGTACTGACATGGGAAAGAGCAAGGGCTATATTCAAAGCATCTCCTCTGGCCGGTCAATGCCATCGATTTCTGAATTTTTGTACATGTGTGAGTATTTCGGCGTTACTCCGCGCGAGTTTTTTGACTCTGAGATGGACAACCCTGCCTTAATACAGCAAGCAATAGGCATTATGAAGTCCATGAGCGACGACGATCTGCAGGCAGTAATCGCGCTGCTTTTACGGTTTAAAACCGAACACCAATAGAGGCAGGCACGGTGCAATACCGTACCTGTTTTTATTTCCGGCCGGATGCTGAGGGAGTTGTTCTTCTCGGTGACCGGCTTTTATTATAGATACTTCACAAAAGAAAGAATGTGATCATGTCATGGCTGACCCCGCCACAATCGGGCTGGCGGTCAAGGCGGCTGTTGCCGCTCTGTCGGATGAGCGCCTCCGAAAAACCATCGGGTGGATCATCGCCGCCATCCTCTCGCCCCTCATTTTAATTATTGTACTCATCTGCGGACTCCTCTCCGGCTCCGCAGACCATAACAACGCCGCCGTTGATTTAACCTTCAATGGCGGCTCTTTTTCTGCCTCCGTCCCCTCGGAGTATACGGCACACATCCAGGACATGAAAAAATGCTTTGTCGTTCTGGATCAGGCGATTTCCGACGCGCAGGCCGGGCTGGACGAAGGAGCTCTGGACAGCGTCCGCATCAAATCCGTTTATTATTCTCTGTATTTCGGCGCCGATAATCTCACCCTATCCGCCGCCGAGGCACACGCTTTCGTGGATTGTTTCGTCGCATATACAAAAATTGCATCCGGAGGTACAGCTGCGGTTCCCGCTTCTCTGGACACGGCATACAAAAAATTGTCCGCTGTGGGCATCCCTGTCAGCACCGAATCCCGAGCCAACGTCTCCAAAATATATGAACGCATCGTCTATGGCGGCGCTGGTTTGTACACTGGAGAGATTGAACGCGGGGGCGGGAGCGGCGTCGCACTGGATGGCCTTGTCCTGCTTCATCCTGATATGAAAAACAATCTGGATCTCGTGACTTACGCTGAAAACGCATTTGATTCTGGCTGGGGATATGTTTGGGGAACCTTCGGAGATGTCTTGACGGATACGCTTTTCGCGTACAAATTGAAACAGTACCCGGACGGTGTGGGTAACTACGAGGATTTTATCCGAAACAATTGGCTGGGAGGACGGACGACGGACTGCGTCGGTCTCATCAAAGGATATGGATGGTTCGATACAGAAACCAAAACCATCGGATATGGAACCAACGATATGCCGGACGTCAGTGCGGACGGCATGTACAATGCCGCCACCGTCAAGGGCTCCATGGACACGATGCCTGACACACCGGGACTCGCCGTGTGGAAGTCCGGGCATATCGGCGTTTATGTGGGTAACGGCGAGGTGGTGGAGGCCATGGGTACCAAATACGGCGTTGTTAGGACAAAGCTGGACGGCCGCGGCTGGACGGCATGGCTGGAGATCCCTTACATCAGTTATATCGCAAAATAATTTGTCGAAAAAAACTTGCCGGTTTGAAAAAAGTTTTCTTGCTTTATGGGACCGCTGCCTTTTAAACCTGAAGAGTTAAACGCAAAAGCCTCGTCAGAATCGACGGGGCTTTTGCGTGGTAAAAAAAACAAGACGAACAGGAGGTCGAATTGATTTGAAACAGGACACTATTACCATCGGCATGGACGCCGAAAAGCTCCGCGCACTCAAACGCTATATGGGCAAAAAGAGCGCCGATCTGGAACGGGAACTTCAGGATCAGCTCCAAAAGCTCTACGAAAAATTTGTCCCCGGAAGCGTCCGGGAGTACATTGACGAGGGCGATGAAGAAACGCCCGTCATCCCTGAACAGCCTAAAAAACAGAAAGAAAAAAATGGGACCCCGGCCGAAAAAACATCTCCACCTGGAAAGGACAGCCACAAGCCTGATGAGATTTCAGGATAGCTTTCCCCGGCCGAGGTAAGGCCAAATCCTTTTGAAAAGCAAAGGAGAAGATGCAAATGCACAGTGAAGAAATCAGCTTTTGGCTGCCCAAACCTAAATATGATGCCCTCCGCGGCGCACTGGGAGCCCAGGGCAAGAGCCTCGAAAGCGAGTTGCAAGCTTTGACGGAGCAACTCTACGAACAGCTCATACCCGCCGATCAACGGCAGGACATTGAAAATTTAATAAGGCAGGATCGCCTTTTGGCGGAGCGACGCAGTGCGGAGCTCCGCCGTTTTTCTGTCTTCCGCATCACGGAAAACGGCTCCACCCGCTGCCTCGAATGCGAACACGCCTTTGATTTTTTACAGGCGGACAACCAGACCCGGCGCTATATGCGCAGGGAGATGGACCCTCAGCCGGATACTTTTGCGGAATATTTTCTGCGGGCGGGATCTCTAATCAGTGAAGAAAAATTTGATGAACGAGTGGGAGAACGCATAGAGGGCAGCGTGAATATTACCGGCCTGTGCGACATTGATCTCGACAGCGGCCTGTTCCATACCGCCCGTCATCTAAACGGCTGGGCGACATTTTCAATCAAGGATGTGACCACTGCCGCTTATTATGCCTATCGCAAGAGCTATAGAAGCAACGACGATATGTGGAGGATCTTTCTGGATTGCCTCGACGGAAAGGAACAGATATCTGAGCAAGGCCCGCAGACGCAGACTATGGGATAGAACGGCGCTATCAAAATTTTTTGAGATTTTTGAAATTTTGCCCTGGCTATTGGAAACCGGTTAGGGTATTGTGTGCTTGCGGCGAAGGCCGACACCACATTTACAGGAGGATTAAACTATGAACAGAACAACTAATTTGCTCAAGGCTGCGAAATTAATTGAGGAGCTGACCGCAACGGCTGTAGAGATTTTTTATGTTAATGGCGAGCCCGACGATCCTGAAATCAGCGATCTGGAATCGACCATCGCGATGGTAGCAGAAGCCCATGGTCTGCCCAGTGAAATCCTTGAAGAAAGCCGGAAAACCATTGCTGCTGAGCGTGAGGCAACACGTCGCGAGAAAAACTCAGAAGAAGCGGTGCCAGCAGCACAGGAAAGCAAGGAGGAAAAAACTGAGGGCAGCAAAATTATGACCGTCATATGGGAACTGTTTGAATCAGCGGTCAGACTGGATTCACAGGAGAAGCGTGAGCATGTCTTTAACAGTGCGCAGTACATGGCGGATTATCGGAGGCTGGAGGACCAATTCATCGATGCCAACCACCGATAAACCAGAATTACTCTACCCGCAGCCAACC
>JAEWSZ010000053.1 GCA_023397905.1 Bacillota bacterium
TATCGTTGTCAGCATACATTTGAACAAGTTCCCGCAGACCAAATATCACGGGGCTCAGACCTTTTTCCCGCCCAATTCCCCGGACAGCCAGAAGCTTGCCAATGAAATACAGAATTCCATAAGGCTCAATGCCGATAATGAAAACGACAGGGCTGCTTTGGTCAAAAAAGACCAGATCATGATACTGAAAAACCTCAAAACTCCCACAGTCATCGTAGAATGCGGCTTCTTGTCCAATGCGGACGAGGAAAAGCTGCTGGCCACGGAAAACTACCAGAACAAACTGGCCCAGTCTATTAAAAGCGGCATAGACAATTATTACAAGTCGAAAGCCAGATAATACGGCTCATAACAAGCGTAAATGCATTGGCGGACGCCGATATTGCATCTACTTTTGTTTTGCAACAGGCACTTTTTTGCTATAATAGACGTAGCCCGTTTTGAGGCGCCTACAATATCGTAAACGGAGAATAGCTGTGATAGTACTTAACTGTAACAATATAGGTTTTTCATATGGAACAGAAACCATAATAAGAAATATTTCATTCAATCTGCAGGAAAACGACAAGGTAGGGCTTGTAGGCGTAAATGGCGCCGGCAAGTCCACCTTGCTTAAAATAATAACGGGAGAGCTGCGCCAGGAGGACGGAGAAATATTTATCTCAAAGGAACTGGTCCTGGGCTATCTTAAGCAGAATGCGGCGTTAAATTCTGAAAATACTTTGTGGGGAGAGCTGCTTGAGGTTTTCAAGGAGCTTGTTTCCATGGAGAATTCCATAAACAGGCTTGAAAAGGAAATCAGCATGAGCCCGGACCAGGACAGGCTGTCGTCTCTTATGAAGGAATACAGCAACCTGAGCGAAAGATTTGCCTATCTCGGGGGCTATGAATATAACAGCCGTATCAGAGGCGTACTGAGGGGACTCGGGTTTCAGGACGGCGAATTTGACAGCAGGGTGAGTATTTTAAGCGGAGGGCAGAAGACCAGGCTTGCCCTGGCAAAGGTGCTGCTTGAGGAACCGGATATCCTGATGCTGGACGAACCCACAAATCACCTGGATATTGCAGCGGTTGAGTGGCTGGAAGACTATCTGAAAAACTACAAAAAATGCCTTCTGATAATTTCTCATGACAGGTATTTTCTTGATTCTGTCACAAATAAAACCATAGAAATCGAAAACCGTACCGCCGCAGTATACAATTGCAATTATTCGGGCTTTGTAAAACAAAAAGCCGTCAACAGAGATATACAGGAGAAGCATTACCAGCTCCAGCAAAGGGAGATTGCCCGCCAGGAAGCCATAATAGAGCAGCAGAGGCGTTTCAACAGGGAGAAGAACATAATAGCGGCCGAAAGCAGGCAGAAGGTCCTGGACAGAATGGTAAAGCTGGACAAGCCGTCCAATGAGCCGGATAAGATGAAAATGAAATTCAACCAGGCCGTCGCAAGCGGAAATGACGTCCTGGAGCTGGATTCGGTTTCAAAGTCCTACGGGGAGAAAAAACTGTTTGAAAATATCAGCCTTAAAATAAGAAAAGCCGAAAGAGTATTTCTGCTTGGCCCCAACGGCTGCGGTAAATCGACGCTGATCAAAATACTGGCGGGAAGGCTGGAGGCCAGTTCAGGCAATTTCCGCTATGGCGCAAAGGTAAATATGGGCTATTACGATCAGGAAATGTCGGATCTCAATGAGGATAATATCATTCTTGATGAAGTGTGGGGCGCAAATCAGAAGCTGATCCAGACCGAAGTGAGAAGCGCGCTGGCCTCATTTCTGTTTACGGGAGAAGACGTTTTAAAGAAAATATCCGTATTGAGCGGAGGAGAGAAAAGCAGGGTGTCCATGCTGAAACTCATTTTCTCGGAGGCCAATTTCATTATTCTGGACGAGCCCACAAACCATCTGGACATAAATTCTCGGGAAATACTGGAGGCCGCGCTGGCGGACTACGAGGGAACCATGCTGATAGTTTCCCACGACAGGTATTTTATAGACAAGCTGGCCACGAGAATAATCGATATAGGCCTCAAGCCGCCCATAGACTGCCTGGGAAACTATACTTATTACGCGGCCCACTATAAGAAAAATATTACCGATCAGAAATCCGCAAGTGAGGAAAATGTTTCGGAGGCAAAGCAGAACCGCATTGCCACCAAAGAGGAGCGCAGCAGGATCAGAAAGCTGGAAAAGCAGCTGTCTGACAGCGAAAATGAGATCGCAAGGCTGGAACAGCGTTTAAGGGATATAGACAACGAAATGGCGGAAGCTGCCACCGACCACAAGAAGCTGCTGGAGCTGAGCGCGGAAAAATCTGCGGACGAGCAGAAGCTTGAAGAACTGTACCAGGTCTGGACAGACGTTACAGAGCAACTGGAGCAGCAGTAAAAAATTCGATGAGCACATAATCAGATTCTGCATTTGTTTTTTCAAAAAGTCAGTTACTACCGGCTGAAAGCCCATAGTAACTGACTTTTTATTCGCTTATCAACTCTATTGCCAGCTTTGAGTTTTCTCCGGCTTTGTTTACAAGAATATCCACGGATCTTCCGAGCTCTTCCTTTACACTGTCCCGGTTGCTCATTATGTCGTCCACCTTGGAACGCAGGTTGTCAAAGGTAATGTCTTTGACATGGCCTACAGAGGGCTGGTTTATGTACTCCAGGAATCCCTCCACCTTGGGCTGGTAGCTTATGCCTATGAGGGGGACATTCATGTAGGCGGCGAATATCAGAGCGTGGAGCCGCATTGCAATCATTATATCCATTTTCCGTACGATGGCAAAGGTCTCGGAAACGGAATGGTTTCTGCTGATAACATGGCTGGCGGAGTGCATTTTCGACACAATGTTCTGAATAGCCACTATATCCACATTGTATTCCATGGGGATAAAAACAGGTATGAGCCCGTAAGTGGAATAAACATAATCAGCGGTTTCCGCAATAACCTGTTCATAGTGCATTTGCTGGTGCTTATCGCAGCCCGGACATTTTCTCACTGAAAAACCTGCATATTTGCCGTTAAAAGGAATGCCTTCGGCTTCAAATATTTCTTCCAGCTTCACTATGTCCTGGATCTGAACGGCAAGGGCGGCATCTGCTGTCAGCACGATCTTGGGTTTTGAAATACCCATTTTCTTCAATTCATTGTAGGAGATATTTTCCCTTACGGTTATGACATCGGCCATATTCAGTATTCCGCGGGAAAATTCCGCATTTCTTCTTTTATTGATGGGTCCTATGCCGTTGGCATAAAACATAACCTTAAGTCCGAGCTTCTTGGCCATCCAGGCTGTTCCCAGATAAAACAGGATGGAACGGGAGCTTGTGCTGTCCTGTATGATAT
>JAEWSZ010000108.1 GCA_023397905.1 Bacillota bacterium
TCATATACTTCGCATTACTGCGTCAGATTTCCTGTCCTGCGGTACTCACCTATCACATAGGCTCTGTTCCTCGGCAGTCATCTTCCTTGTACTGCTCGTATCTGCCATTTCAAATTTTAGAATGATACATATTCTGCATTGCTGCATTACATCTATCATTTCCAACCTCCCAAAGCATTGTTACTACTGCTTTTCAAGGTTTTTTTCGCTGTCCGCTCGTCGCAAGCAGCTTAATTATAATACCACGTTGCTGTTTCATTGTCAACACTTTTTTCAATTTTAATTTATAGCTTTTTGTAAACCATTTATTAAAATCATGTGTTGCCGTTTGGGACAGCTTGCTTAGTATATCACCATGTTAAGCCAAATATCAACGGAGTAATTTATTATATTCATCTTTTAAATTAATTTAACCCTTAAATCCTAATTTATTCATGGCAATATCCCATGTATAGTCCGGTATACTCGGCCTACAAAAAGCTTTTTATTACTTTTTCATGGAGATGTTTTACTCCTGAGAGACTTTCCAGTCCCCATGCCACGGCTCCCGCCACCGGCGGCGCTTTCAGCACCTTGAATTTTATGTCCATATCCTTATGCTCTTTCAATGTTTTTTCAGTAATTGTATCAATTATCTTTGTATTCTCACCTTTGACAAATATAGAGCCTGTCAATATGATTTCCAGCGGCCCGGCTGATTTGAAATCAAGTCTTTTCAGAAGTCCGCAAATACATTCAAAATAGTTTGCCCCTATTTCCTCCAGTAATTGAAGCGCAACATTATCCCCTTTATTTGCAGCATCAAAAACAAGACCGCAGATGGTTTTTGACATTGACTTATCCTGTTCCAATCTATGAGTGGCTGTTTCCAGAAAATCATATTCGGAGCTTATGCCCAACTCACTGAAAAGCATATCCTTCATTATTGTATTAAGGCCGTTTTTGAATAATGAACTGTATACTCTTTCTATGGCGGTACTGACTATATAGCCTCCTCCGCCTTTATCTCCCGTAAGGCTGCCCTGACCGCCTATCTGGAGCATCCGGCCTCCGGGATCTATCCCCGCCACCGTGCATCCGGTCCCATTGATGGCGCAAATCCCATATCCGGCTGTACATCCCGCTTTTATACCGAGAAAGGAATCATTGCAGAGTATATATTTTTTTATGCCAAAAGACTCTATTATGCCCGAAATGGTTCTGTGCTGGGATACTGTATCATCTCCGGCCATTCCGAAAACAAAGGTTTCTATCTGCTCCAGACCGATCATATTTTTTTTCATCAAACTGTCAAGAAGCTTACCAAGCTCAGTTTTCAGTTCTCCGAAACCGCCAGGCAGGCATTCATGGTTTGTGGCGCCCCATTCAATCACGTCGATCCGGTTTCCTTCCGTATCATATAGTGCACAGTGGGTTTTGGTGCCGCCGCCGTCTATCCCCGCAACATATTTCATATAAAAATACCTCATTCTTTAAATTTTCTTTTTAGAATATGCTTGATACCCGCATTATACCTGTTTGTATTAGGATTATTGTTGGGTGTTTGTATCCTTTTTGGATCTTACCGGACTAGAACGTCCGGTTATTTTCTGTTTTTTCTGTAGTCTTTTGGGAGAAGTCCCGTATATTTTTTAAAGCTTTTTATAAAGTTTGTTATACTTGAAAATCCGCATTCCAACGCTATGTCGATTATTTTCATTTCCGTTCCAGTAAGAAGTTCAGAGGCTTTTATAATGCGCGCTCTTATAAGATAATCTATAGGAGATATCCCCATGGTCCTCTTGAAAACTATGGAAAGATTGGATGCGCTCATATTGGCCAGCTTTGCCAGATCGTCCAGTTTAAGAGGGCTCTGGTAGCTGTCTTCAATATGATCAAGCACAGGCTTTAAACGGCTGAAATTTCCTATCCTTTTCTCCAGTCCTGTATTACCTTCCCGGATATTGGCATACCGTTTCAATGAAAGAGAAATCTTTAAAAGAAGAGACTTGATCATAAGCTGATATCCATTTTGTTTTGCCAGAAACTCATCCTCTATTTCAAGCAGCGCCTGCATAATGGCATTGTAATATTCATTTTCAGGTTCAAGCCTGCAGCCGTAACGTATTCCGGCTTCCATAAAAGCAATGGCATACTCCATCTCGAAAGAATACCTGCTCCCCGAATACAGCAGCGACGGATCAAACAGGAGGACCTGCATGACAACATCCTTATCATTATATGCCAGATGTATCTCCTTGGATTTTATTATAAACACGTCATTCTTTTTGAAAGGATAGTCCTTTCCCCCGATATAGTACATACCGGAGCCTTCCTTTATAAGACATATTTCAATGCAGTCATGCCAGTGAAGCATTGTGGATTCGCTGTAAATACCAACGGTATCGGCCACCTCCAGAGGAAAGTTCTTATCCATTTCTATTTGAATGTGTCTGTAAATATTGTCTCTTACGGGCTCTTTCATAGCAATACCTTTTTCCCTAGTTGATCTTAATATTTCCTGTAACAGCTGCACAGCATATTTTATCACATTTCGGAAAAAAAGTTGTCCCTTCTTATTTAAAAAACCGGGGCAGGTATTGCTTATTGACCTGAAGCATTTCGTCCAGCACGCCCTTTGCCTTATAATAATCACCAATGAGCGGATGCGACATCAGCGCGGCAAGAGCGGTATCGTAATCCCCTTCTATTCCCGCCTTTACAGTGAGCTTCTCATATGTCTTTACTGCTTTCATCATCCCCTTGATATACTGGTTGCTGAAATTATTCAGCACAAGGGGCGTCACTCCTTTTTTATTTATGAGGCACTTGGCTTCCACAACATCCTTGCTGTCCATAAAATCGTAAGCGCCGCTATTCAGTGTATCCACCACATGAACCTCATTTTTATCGTTTTCAATTGCGTCTATCAATGAAACCGCCGCCTCGGAGTACAGAGCTCCTCCTCTTTTGTCAAGCACCGCAGGCTTTTCTGTCAGAGTTCTGTCTTTATACATTTCAAGCAATTCCTTTTCTATTTCCACACATGTCTCTCCTCTGGTCTTTTCAGCCTCAAGGCATTCTTTAACTGTCTTTTCCCTGAAATAGTAGTAGTTGAGATATCCTATGGGAAAGGCCGGTATGGAATTGACCAGTTCCTCCGGAAAATCCGCCTTTGGTATATTTTTCAGTATCTGCACATCTGATTTCACTCCCATGAGCTCTTTCAGCATTTCTTTCCCGTCGGCGTACGCTGAGGTTATCCAGCACAGGTGGTTCAGACCTACGAAATCGTAATCAAAATTTTTCACATTTTCGGGAAGCAGGCTTTTCAAATGCCGTATCATATTTATGGGGCCGTTGCATAAGCCCATCATTTTAATGTCGGTATGGTTTAATACTGCTTCTGCGATTATCCCTGAAGGATTTGAGAAATTTATCAGCCAGGCGTCGGGAGCCAGTTTCCGTATGGTCTCCGCCACCTCCATAATTACAGGTATGGTTCTGAGTGCTTTCATAAATCCGCCTGCCCCTGTTGTTTCCTGTCCGAGCAGACCGTATTTAAGTGGTATTTTTTCATCTGTTATCCTGGCTGCAAGCTTGCCCACCCGGATCTGCCCCAGGACATAATCCGCGCCTTCTATGGCTTCTTCAAGCTTTTCGGTAGTCACAAGCTTCGCCGGAACCTTGTTTGCTTCCAGCATTCTACCGGCCAACCCTGATACTATGGCATTCTTCTCGCTGTCTATATCCATGCAATAAATGCTTCCAATATCCAGGCTTTCTTTTCTGGTGATGAAACCGTTTATAAGTTCGGGCGTATATGTGCTTCCTGAGCCGATAATAGCAATCTTAAGATTTTTTTTCATACTGTCCCCTCCTTTGTCCTATTTATTAATTATATGGACCTGTTATAAGCTTTACTTAGCATATTTTACAAAGAATTTTTACAATTCTTTAATTTATTATCCCGTTATTAAAAGCCAATTGCGGTTAAAACCTTTGACTTCAGGCAAATGCTGCTTTCAAGCAATTATATTTACGGCTTTCAACGCCTGGGTTTGCAACTCCTCCCCGACACAAAAACACTGGACAATGAAAAACTTCACAAAGAGAGAGCATACCCTTTGTGTACACTCTCTCCTTGTGAAGTCTGTCTTATTTTCAAAATAAGTCAACTTTTCAGGCTTATAGCCTGCAGCCGGAGGACAAAACTATTTTTACGATAGCTGTGTCCTGCCTGCAATTGACTTTATGAAACTACTGTTTTTATAAAACTTTACTGCCAATTAAAGCCCTTCGTCGTCCGTTGATGTGCTTCCGGTATTTTCACCTTCGACATTTTCATCTTCGGCCTCATCACTTTCCTCGCCCTCGGGGTACTCTTCATTTATCATTCTTGCCATGCTGACAACGTTATTGCCCTCGCTCATTCTCATAAGTGTCACACCCTGTGTGGCACGTCCCAGAATGCTGATTTCATTTACCTTCATACGTATTATGCTTCCATCCGAGCTTATCAATATTATATCATCTTCTTCGGAAACCAGCATCATTCCTATGGATTTACCTGTTTTTTCGGTTATCCTGTATGTGAGAACGCCTTTTCCGCCTCTGGACTGCACCTTGTATTCCTCCAGCTCGGTCCTCTTTCCGAAACCGTTCTCGGTAACGACCAGAAGTGTGGTGTCCTCCGTGCAAACTTCCATTCCTATGACATAATCTCCATCATCGAGCTCTATTCCTTTAACACCCTGTGAAACACGGCCTATGGGCCTTGCGTCGGTTTCATTGAAACGGATAGCCATACCTTTTACCGTTGAAAGCATTACGTCCTGATTTCCGTCGGTGAGCTTGACATCTATCAGTTCATCGTTTTCCCTCAGAGTAACGGCCGCCAGCCCGCCCTTTCTTATGTTGTCATACTCCATAAGATCGGTTTTCTTGACCAGACCGTTGCGGGTTGCCATTACCAGGTACAGACCTTCCTTGTATTCCTGGATGGGAATAACCGTTGTAACTTTCTCATCACCGTTAAGCTGAAGGAGATTTACTATAGCCGTTCCCTTTGCCTGCCTGCCTGCCTCCGGAATTTCATAGGCCTTCAGCCTGTACACTCTTCCCTTATTGGTGAAGAACATTATGAAGTTGTGGGTAGAGGTAACAAAGAGATTTTTTACAAAATCCTCTTCTCTGGTGCTAAGGCCTATAATACCTTTGCCTCCCCTTCTCTGGCTTTTGTACGTATCGGCCGGAAGTCTCTTGACATATCCGAAATGAGTCATTGTGATTACACTTTCCTCTTCCTGGATAAGATCCTCTATGTCAATCTCGTCTTCATCTATCTCTATCTTTGTTCTTCTGTCGTCGGCATACTTGTCTCTTATTACATTCAATTCATCCTTTATTATCTGATGAACAATACTTTCATTTGCCAATACTTCTTTAAAGTATTTGATCTTTTCGAGCAGCTCATTGTACTCATTTTCAAGCTTCTCTCTCTCCAGGCCTGTCAATCTGCCCAGTCGCATATCAACTATTGCCTGAGCCTGCTTTTCGCTGAAACCGAACCTTTCAGAAAGGCCTTCCTTTGCAAGGGCCTCCGTCTTTGAGTTCCGGATTATCTTGATAACCTCGTCCAGGTGGTCAAGAGCTTTTTTCAAACCTTCCAGTATATGAGCCCTTGCCTCCGCTTTATCCAGCTCAAACTTTGTTCTGCGCCGGATAACATCTTCCTGGTGAACTATGTAGTAGTCAATAGTCTGCCTTAAATTCAGAGTTCTTGGCTCATACAGCTTGTCCTCGGTGGGAACTATGGCGACCATGTTCACACTGAAAGTCTCCTGGAGCTGGGTGTTTTTATATAATTGATTCAACACAACATTGGGATTTGCATCCCTCTTTAGTTCTATTACTATTCTGACAGGTTCCTCCCTGCCGGATTCATCCTGAAGGAAGGATATGCCGTCTATTTTCTTTTCTTTAACCAGGTCCGCAATTTTTTCTATAAGACGCGCTTTGTTTACAAGGTACGGTATTTCCGACACAATTATCCTGTGCCTGTTGCCGTGCATCTCTTCAATGGTGGCCTCCGAACGCACGACAAGCCGGCCTCTGCCGGTCCTGTACGCATCCCTTATACCCCTCTTTCCGATGATCTTTGCAGCGGTGGGGAAGTCCGGCCCTTTAATGTACTTCATAATCTCATCTATTGTAATTTCCGGATTATCGATTACCGCACATATTCCGTCAATAACCTCACCCAGGTTGTGGGGCGGTATATTGGTGGCCATACCAACGGCTATACCCGAAGAACCGTTTACCAGCAGATTTGGAAATCTGGACGGCAAAACCACCGGTTCAACTTCATGCTCGTCAAAGTTGGGCTTAAAATCCACGGTATCTTTATTTATATCGGCAAGCATTTCCATTGATATTTTAGCAAGTCTTGCCTCGGTATATCTCATTGCGGCCGCAGCATCGCCGTCTCTGGAACCAAAATTTCCATGTCCGTCCACAAGGGGATGCCTCAGTGAAAAATCCTGTGCCATACGTACAAGACTGTCATATACGGCGGCGTCGCCATGTGGATGAAAGCTTTTCAATGCTTCACCGACAGTTGCAACAGATTTTCTGTATGGCTTATCAGGTGTAAAGCCAGAAGAATACATGGTATACAGAATACGCCTGTGAACCGGCTTTAACCCATCCCGGACATCAGGTAGTGCTCTGTCTATAATTACGCTCATAGCATAGTCAATGAATGATTTTTTCATTTCAGATTCTATGTCTATAGGGATAATTTTTTGCTCCCTTATTTCATCTGCCATTTAACTATTTACCTCTTTTCCTTTTTTAAAACGCGCCAAATCCAATGCAGATTGCCTGCATGACGCATAAAATGTGTCCTTCAAGTTGTCCACTATATATTGTAATAAAATTTTGGCAACCTGTCCACTTTTTTGTCACTATGGCCGTAAAACACAGCTTTCATGCAGCTGCAATAATCACTTTATTAATAATTATAGCCCATTGCCTATACCCTTAGCCTTACTTGGCGCAAACTATGAAAATAAGCATAAAAACTGTTGATAAATATTTCAAATCCAGATATTTTATCCAGATATAAAGCAGTTTGTGTGGATAACTATCTGTTCAAGGATACAATCAGATCACAAAATAAATAAAAGAGACATGGCTTTCAAAGTGCCACATCTCTCTTCCTAATTCAGACCGGCTATAGCCGGCCTTCCATTATTCTGAATTTCTTTTTACTGGATTCTGCTCATGCCATGTTATTTTTAGGCACTCTCACCACAAATTCTATGTAATCGCCTCTGTCTATCTGGGCCGCCTTGGCGTTTACGCCCGACTGCTTCATTATATCAATGGCCTGCTTGATGGTGTTGACAAAAATCCTGACATCCTTTATGGCCTTGGTGGTTTTCCTGTCGCCGGGCCTTTGCCTTACGTCCCTGGAAAATTTATCTATGGCCTTTTCCACCAGCTCCTCTGTTTTCTTTACATTCAGCCCTCTTTCGCACACCAGCTTCAGAACCTTTAACTGGAGCTGTTCGTCATGGAGCTTCAAAAGCGCCCTCGCATGCCTTTCCGTCAGATTGTTGTCGGCCAATATCTTTTTTACAAGAGGTGAAAGCTTCAAAAGCCTTATTTTATTTGCAATGGTCGACTGGCTCTTTCCTATTTTCTGGGCCAGTTCTTCCTGTGTAAAGCCATGTTCGTTTATTAAATTGGTGTAGCCCTCGGCTTCCTCCATGTAGCTCAGGTCTTCCCTCTGCAGGTTTTCAATCAGAGCCATGACTGCCGAATCGTTATCATCAACACTTATTATAATTGCAGGTATTTCCTTGAGTCCGGCCATAGTTGCCGCTCTGAGCCTTCTCTCTCCTGCCACCAGCTCATAGGTGCTGTGAGAGATCTTTCTCACATTGATGGGCTGCAATACTCCATATTGCCTTATGGATTCACATAATTCTTCTAGAGCTATTTTATTAAACTGTTTTCTTGGTTGATAAGGGTTTGGCCTGATATGGTCAATACCAACATATGTGATGTTTTTTAACTCTTCCTTCTTTTCCTGCTTTGGAAACTGAATTTTGCTTTCTAACATAACGGCACCATCCTTTGTATTTTAGTTATTATCTTCTGTAATCTACCAGATAATGTAAATTACATACAAAGGATAATTCTCCCGAGCTATTCAATTTCCTTTATAAATTGCAAAGAATCGTTCGATAAAAAACTGTAAAAACATAGATATTAATACTTATATCAACGGCTCTTTCGAAGGTTTTCCCGCTTTCCTCGGATATTTTGTCGGCGTCTGTCTAAACTTTCTTACCAC
The DNA here is from genome assembly GCA_023397905.1 of Bacillota bacterium. Lineage (GTDB taxonomy): Bacteria > Bacillota > Clostridia > Acetivibrionales > DSM-1351 > Ruminiclostridium. The sequence goes on from JAEWSZ010000108.1 coordinate 8,345, forward strand.
CACGACATTTCTTTCTATATTAGTAAATGGTAGCTGCATTTTTTCGATTTTCTCGATTTTTCCACCTAATATGTCGAGGGCCCTGCCGCAATTTTCAAATTCTTCTGTGCTGCTGCCCTTCATTGCAATAAAAATCCCGTTTATTTTTACAAAAGGCAAACAATATTCGAGTAAAACCGGAAGATTTGCTACGGCTCTGGCTACGGCGATGTCGAATTTCTCTCTGTACTCCGGCTTTATTCCGAAGTCCTCCGCCCTTCCGTGTATAGCTTTTATTGGCAATACGCCGCCTTGCCGGGAAATATCCAAAGCATCTATTACCTCGTTCAAGAACCTGATCCTCTTGTCCAGGGAGTCAAGCAATGTGATTTCAAGGTTGGCGCCGGCTATCTTTAATGGAATACCGGGAAATCCGGCTCCTGTCCCCACATCAATCAGCTTTTGCTTTTCATCCTTTATATACGGCAATATGCTCAGGGAGTCGATGAAATGCTTTATAACTATTTCCCTGTCATCCTCTATGGCAGTTAAATTTATTTTTGTATTCCATTCTTTGAGCAGTTCCATGTATTTTGAAAATTGCTCCGCCTGCTGTGCGGTGAGAGCCTTTCCATAGTGCTTTGCCCCATCCGCAAGGAGACGGCTCAGTTCATTGTCTAGTGCCATAAGAAACCTCCATGTTTATAGCGTTCCGGATTTAGTGATTTTCATGAGCTCACCCATACTATAAACCAATATTATCAGTACTATTATTTTCTGCCAAGCTCCGACTAATTTTCCTTTTGTGCCCGGGGCCGGTTCATCTGCTCCATGTATATGAGCAGCACGGATATATCAGCCGGCGATACGCCTGTTATTCTGGAGGCCTGTCCAATGGAATCAGGTCTTATCTGGGTAAGCTTCTGCCTGGCTTCAAGCCTCAGGCCCTGAATTGATGCGTAATCAATATCCTGAGGAAGCTTCCGGCCCTCAAGCTTTTTATACTGTTCCACCTGCTGCATTTGCCGCTTTATATAGCCCTCATACTTAACGGCAACTTCCACCTGCTCTCTCACAGCCCGGGGCAGCTCTGGCAATTCGCATATCTCCCCCAGGCTTTCATAGCTGATTTCAGGCCGCCTCAAAAGCTCCGCCAGATTTATGCCGCTTTTTATTGCGGTGCTGTCCCTGCTTTCAAGATATTTCAGAACCTCCTCCGTGGGAGCTGTGTAGCTGTTCTTCAGCCTGTGGATTTCCTTTTCCACCAGTTCTTTTTTTTGCAGGAATTTATTATACCGCTCCTCGCCTATAAGCCCCACTTCTTTTCCAATGGGCGTAAGCCTCAGATCCGCATTGTCCTGCCTCAGAAGCAGCCTGTATTCAGACCTTGAGGTCATCATTCTGTAGGGCTCCTTTGTTCCCTTTGTCACCAGGTCGTCTATCAGAACGCCTATGTAGGCCTGGGATCTGTCAAGTATCACGGGAGCTCTGCCATTTACCTTCAAGGCGGCGTTGATCCCTGCAACAATACCCTGGGCGGCCGCTTCCTCATACCCTGAGCTTCCGTTGATCTGGCCTGCGGAAAACAAGCCTTCAATATTTTTAAATTCAAGGGACAGCTTTAATTGTGTGGCGTCAATCCCGTCGTACTCAATGGCATAGGCGCTTCTCATGACCTTCACGTTTTCCAGGCCCGGGATGGTTCTCATGAACTCGATCTGGACATCCTCCGGCAGACTGCTGGACATGCCCTGGAGATACATCTCCTCTGTATCCAGTCCCATAGGCTCCACAAATACCTGATGATTCTCCTTGTCGGCAAACCTCACAACCTTGTCTTCAATGGAAGGACAGTATCTTGGCCCTATTCCTTTTATGTCGCCGCTGTACAAAGGCGATCTGTGGAGATTCTTCCTTATTACTTCATGGGTCTCTTTATTTGTATACGTAAGCCAGCAGGGGACCTGTTCCTTCTCTATGCTTTCCGTTTCAAAAGAAAAGGGCTGTATCAGGTCATCTCCGGGCTGCTCGGCCATTTTTGAAAAATCCAGGCTTCTTCTGCTGAGTCTTGCCGGCGTCCCAGTTTTAAACCTCAACAGGGTGATGCCCAAGTCCAGCATACTTGCCGATAGCCTGTTGGCGGGAAAAATCCCGTCCGGACCGCCGCTGTAGCTGACATCTCCTATTATTATTCTGCCCTGCAGATAGGTTCCCGTTGTCAGAACTATTGCCTTGCATTCAAATATGGCGCCGGTATGTGTTTTTACTCCGGTTATTCCGGTTTTCGTTTCATCCGTGAGAATCTCCACAACCTCTGCCTGCCTGATATCCAGATTTTCCTGAAGCTCCAGGGTATGCTTCATCTCAATCTGGTAATGGCGCCTGTCAACCTGGGCGCGCAGTGAATAGACCGCAGGTCCCTTTGAATTGTTAAGGATTTTCGATTGAATAAAAGTTTTATCTGTGGTTTTCCCCATTTGCCCCCCCAGGGCATCTATCTCCCTGACCAAATGCCCCTTGGCGGTTCCGCCGATACTGGGATTGCAGGGCATATTGGCCATGCTGTCCAGATTAATTGCGAAAACTATGGTTTTGCAGCCCAGCCTTGCGGAAGCCAGCGCAGCTTCGCAGCCGGCATGGCCCGCGCCTACCACAACTACATCATAACTACCAGCAAAATAATCCATCCGGATCTACCTTTCTATGTCAAAATTAACCCGGGTACCCACCCGGACCTAACCGTTCATGCGGAATCTGCCTTCCTATTTTCCTATGCAGAAACGGCTGAAAATATTGTGCATAACCGCTTCGTCAATGGATTCACCCGTTATTCTTCCTATATTGTCCGCGGCGCCTTTAATATCTATTGTAACCATATCCAGAGGCATTCCCAGGTCAAGGGACTCAAAAGCCTGATCAATACCGGCGATGGCCTTATCCACCAGGTTTTTATGCCTTGCATTTGTCAATAATACCTCATCGTTTCCGGCAATATCCCCTTTAAAGAACAACCGGGAAATTTTATCCTCCAGGCTCTCTATGCCCTGATCGTTAATAACCGAAGCCTCCAGGACAATATCTCCATCAAGCCTTTCTCTGATCTCATCTATCCGTTTCCGGTCCGCCAGATCGGTTTTGTTTATCAGAATCAGGCGTCTCTTTCCTTCCATACTTTGCAATACCTCTTCATCCTCTTTGAGAATTCCCAAATCGGCGGCAATTACCATGATAATCAGGTCCGCGGCTTCCATGGCCTTATACGCCTTGTCCACGCCTATTTTTTCAACCGGATCCCCGGTGCTCCTGATGCCGGCGGTATCTGATATTTTTGCAGGGATGCCTTTTATATTTACATATTCCTCGATAACATCTCTGGTTGTACCCGGTACATCGGTTACTATAGCCTTTGCATGCCCGGCCAGCTGATTCAGTAATGAAGATTTCCCCACATTGGGCTTGCCCGCTATTACCACATTTATACCTTCTCTGAGTATCTTGCCCCGCTCAAAGGTTCTCGCCAGCGCTTCCAATTCATCCTTGATATTTTTTAAACCTTCACGCACCTTTGCGCCGGTGATCTCCTCTATGTCATGCTCCGGATAATCAATCGACGCCTCTATATGCGCAAGCAGCTCTACAAGGCTGTTTCCGGCTCTTTTGAGCATCTGGGACAATCTGCCCTCCAGGTGGCTTACAGCAGCCTTTGAACTTTCCACTGTTTTTGAATTGATCAGATCTATTATAGCCTCAGCCTGAGACAGGTCTATCCTGCCATTTAAAAAGGCCCTTCTGGTAAACTCCCCCGCTTCAGCCGGTCTTGCGCCATATCTGAATATAAGCTCCAGTACTCTGTTTACAACTACAATCCCACCGTGGCAGTTTATCTCAACAACGTTTTCACGGGTAAAGGTATTTGGCCTGCACATCTTCAAAAGCAGTACTTCATCCACTGTATCCCCGGTGACAGGATCCGCTATTTTTCCGTAGGTAACGGAGTGGGAGGCTATATCCTCCATTGCCTTTCCCGACACAAAAATCTTTGCCGCCACGTCAAAAGCCCGATGGCCGCTTATGCGGATCACGCCTATCCCTCCTGTACCATAGGGAGTTGACAAGGCGGCAATAGTATCTTCACAGGGCTGCGCTTCAAATGAATTATTGTCAAATGAAAAAGTTTCATCGTACATAAAAATGCCTCTTTTTTCCCTTCCAAAATTCAAAATGGTTCAAGGAATATCTCCTGAACCATTTCAAAGAAATTTATATTTAGTCATTCCCCGTATTTTTACTTTAATGTTATAACGACTTTTCTCTTGGGCTCTTCGCCTGTGCTGTATGTTTCAACATATTTATGTCCCTGGAGGGTTGAGTGGATTATCCTTCTCTCATAGGGATTCATGGGTTCCAGCGTAACCGGTTTTTTGTATTTTACAACTTTGTCGGCCAATCTGTTGGCAAGCTTTACAAGAGTTTCCTCTCTCTTTTGCCTGTAATTCTCAACGTTCAGGATTACTCTTTTATAATCCTCATAGCCCTTGTTTATAACCAGGCTGGTAAGGTACTGAAGAGAGTCCATGGTTTCGCCCCGGCGTCCGATTATTATACCGATATCATCGCCGTTTACATCCACAACTATGCTTTCATCATCTTCCGTCACGCTTATATCGGCTTCAACGCCCATATTGCTTAAAATGGTGTATAGAAAATCTGAAGCTAAGTCGCCTCTGCTGCCGTTTTCAAATTCTTTGACCGTAGCCTTTATTCTGGCTACTTTCGAACCGATAATACCAAAAATACCTTTATTGCCCTCTTCTATAACTTCAATATCAACGTCTTCTTCTGATAGCTTAAGTTCGGACAATGCCATAGAAATGGCTTCCTGAATGGTTTTACCTGTTTTCTCAATACTGTAAGGCATTATTTACTCTCTACCTCCTTCTTCTTAAGGACATATTTATTCACATAGTATTGCTGTCCAATAGCAAATATATTACCAGCAATCCAATATAGTGCTAGACCTGCAGGGAACTGAAATGAGAAAAATAACGTCATTAAAGGAGATATATATAACATGGTGTTTCCCATTGGGTTAGTAGCTTTGTCAGTAGTTTTCGGCATTGACATGCGGGCTGTCAGAAAAGTTGTCCCAACCGCCAGCAGCACCAATAACAGCAGCCAGATTTTCATTGGTTCCGCTGTCAGCTGATCTATATGGTATGTGGGAATATTTCCCAAATTTAACCCGTTGTGGTTTGGGAAAAACATATTTAAATTTCCCACCTGTCCACCCTTGCCGTTTTTAATAAAATAAGTAATGGTATCAATCTGCGCATATGGGTGTTTGAGAACATTTGCTTCCGTTGCCAGTTTTGTAAGCTGATCCTGTGAAAAACCCAGCATAAACTGCAGCGGCTTGGTTATGACCTGCCACAAAGTGAGCAGTATGGGCATTTGGATCACTAATGGCAGACAGCCGCCCGCCGGATTTATCTTGTGCTCCTGGTAGAGCTTCATCATTTCTTCATTCAGCTTTTGCTTGTCATTTGCATATTTTCTCTGGAGCTCCTGCATTAAAGGCTGTACCTTCTGCATCTCGGCAGTTGATTTATACTGTTTTAATGTTAAAGGAAACATCGCCGCTCTGACAATAATCGTAAATATTATAATTGCCAATCCGTAATTTTCAAATGCAATCGAATTGTATATCCAGTAAAGAAACTTTCCAAGCGGATCAGCTATAAAATTTAAAAATCCCATGTTTTTCTCCTAAACCTAACCTATGTTTATCTTGTATCTTTTCTATTTTACAGGGTCAAACCCTCCCGGATGGAAAGGATGACACTTTAATATCCGTTTTATTGCCATATAGCTTCCCTTTAAGCCGCCATATTTCATTATGGCCTCTATGGCATACTGCGAACAAGTAGGATAAAACCTGCATGTAGGCCTCATTTTGAGGGGTGATAAAAATTTTTGATAAAAACGAATCAACAAAATCAAAGCTCTTCTAAACAATTGTATTTCTCCTGATCAAATACCTGCAGCTTTTTCAACAAATATCTGAATTCCTTCAACAAAGCCCCGTACTTTGGAACTGTTTCCTCCGACCGGGCCGCGATAACTATATCATTTCCACTTTTAATAAAATCTTCAAAATGCCTGTAACTTTCCCTTATGAGTCTTTTCTTTTTATTCCTTGTAACAGCTTTTCCTGCTTTTTTCGAAACAGAAATCCCAATTCTATTGAAGGAAAGCCTGTTTGGAAGGACATATAAAATTATGTGCCTTCCAACATAAAACGATCCTTTTTTAAAAACCCTTGCAAACTCATAGTTCTTTTTTAATGTTACAATTTTTCCCATAGTAATGTACACTTAGCGCTTTTCACACTTTTAAAGAAAAAGACCACAAATATGCGGTCTTATGCTGAAAGAACCTTTCTTCCTTTTAGTCTGCGTCTTCTCAATACTTTTCTTCCATTCGAAGTACTCATTCTTTTTCTGAAGCCGTGTTCCTTCTTCATGTGTCGTTTCTTAGGCTGATATGTTCTTAACATTAGTACACCTCCGTTCCGAATTCCATGGAAACCTTAAAGTCCCATTTATATAAACATTATAAGTGTTTTTCTTTTAAAGACACCAAATCTATTATATATTACTCCTTTTCAAACTGTCAAGGTTAATCGGATGTACATTTTTTTATTCAAATTTATTTTTCAGACGGTTAAAAATCAATATATGGTGCTTAAAATTTATATATTTTCAACATATAGTTATTATACATATTATTCACAATGTAACCTGTGGATATATCGGTGCAAAAAATATTTTTTTGTGGATATCTTCCTTTTTTCATATTGAATTTTCCACAAAACTTTGATATATTTATTAATACTTGTTGATAACCTGTGTGTTTTGTTAATATTGGCTGTTAATAACTTTATAGTTTTTCATTTTGCTTTTGTTTCTCTTCACAAAAGATTATTAATTTTAAAAGAATTACTTATGATAAAACGATAATATTTTCAGAGGGTTAAAATAAATTCTCTTTGTATGCATTTAGTATACATGCTGTTTATTATGGTTTTTATTTTTTGCTCCTGAACATTACAGATATATTGTCAGCGGGATTAATACACTGGCTGGTGATATGGCATCCGACTGAGGGTCCGGGTTCATAAGGACGGATATCTCACTTTTTCCGGCAGAGTGAACCGGCGTTCAGAACAGGAAGCATACTTGAATTATACAGCATACCATTGTATGCGCTTGATAAATTTCTTATTATAATAAACCAAGGTGGGCGAAGGACATGAACGTGCAACTAAACGATATTTGGAATCGTACATTGGAATTACTAAAAGGTGAAATGACAGAAATAAGTTTTAACACCTGGATATTGACAATAGAACCTATTTCTATCGACTCCAGTACTATTGCCTTGGGTGTACCTGCTGATTTTCAGAAGGGAATCCTCGAATCCAGATATTCTTATCTTATAAAAAATGCACTGAGACAAATAGCCCACAAGGATTATAATATAATTTTTACAACGCCTTCCCAGGCTCCGGCAAAGCCTGCCGCACAAGAATATGCCGAAGATTCCTCTGGACTGCTTTTAAATCCCAAATATACATTTGACACTTTTGTTATAGGCAATGGAAACAGGTTTGCCCATGCCGCATCCCTGGCAGTATCCGAGGCTCCCGCTAAAGCGTACAACCCTTTATTTTTATATGGAGGGGTTGGTCTTGGAAAGACTCATCTCATGCATGCCATAGGGCATTTTGTTCTGAGCCAGAACCCGGCTCTTAAAGTTTTGTATGTCTCTTCCGAGAAATTTACAAATGAGCTGATCAACGCTATTAAAGACAATAAAAACGAAGAATTCAGATATAAATACAGAAATATAGACGTACTGCTCATAGATGATATCCAGTTCATTGTTGGAAAAGAGCGTACCCAGGAAGAATTTTTCCATACCTTTAACGCTCTTTACGAAGCCAACAAACAGATCATCATTTCCAGTGATAAGCCTCCAAAGGACATTACCACTCTGGAAGACAGGCTCAGATCAAGGTTTGAGTGGGGCTTGATAGCCGACATCGCTCCGCCTGACCTGGAGACCAGGATATCCATCCTCAGGAAAAAAGCCCAACTGGAAAATCTTGATGTGCCCGACGACGTAATGGTGTTTATCGCCGATAAAGTCGCCTCAAACATACGTGAGCTTGAGGGAGCCCTCAACAGGGTAATCGCCTATTCCACTCTGACTGAAAATTCCATCAATGTGGATATGGCTATCGAAGCCCTGAAGGATATGTTCAATAACAGCAAAGCTGTGATCATTAATTCAAAAACTATACAGGAAGCGGTCTCGCGGTATTTTCATCTAAAGACCGACGAACTTAAATCCAAGAGAAGATCCAGAGACGTATCCTTTCCAAGGCAGATTGCCATGCATCTGTGCCGTGAAATGACAGACATGTCCCTGCCGAAAATAGGAGATGAGTTCGGAGGGCGGGACCACACCACTGTAATCCATGCCTGCGAAAAGATAAACCAGGACATTGAAAACAGTGCTGAACTCAGAAGGACCATTGAAGATATCAAAAAAAATATACTTGGGAATTAATTTTAAAAAATCAGATAGTTATACACAGTTTTTGTTGATTTGGTGATTAAAGTTTGTGTATAACTTGAGATTCTGGATAATTTGATTTTTTTGTTAATAGCTTGTTTAAATTATTCAACAACTTATTAACAGTGATGAACGGTTTGTATAACTATATTACAGAAGTTATACACAGTTTTAACAGCACTTACTACTATTATTACTTTATTTATATCTTTTATAAATAAATAAAAAAGACGGAGGTACATATGAAAATTATTTGCTCAAAGGAAAATTTACTTAACGGTATAAATATAGTCCAAAAAGCTGTTTCCACAAAAACTACATTGCCTATATTGGAGGGTATTCTCTTAAACTCGGATGAAAAATTCAAGCTGACGGGCAATGACCTTGAAATCGGAATAGAGTGCTTTGTAGAAGCGGATATCAGGGAAACAGGTTCTATTGTAATCAACTCCAAAATATTCGGAGACATTGTAAGAAGACTGCCGGACGCAGAAGTTTTGATAGAAGTTAAAGAAAACAACCTTGTAATTGTTGAATGTGAAAATTCACACTTCGAAATAAAAGGGATAAATCCAAACGGCTATCCGTCTTTGCCCAGTGTCGACAAAGAAAATGTCCTTACTCTGACCCAGGGCAATCTGAAAGACATGATAAGGCAAACTGTTTTTGCAGTGGGTACCGATGAAAACAGGCCCGTACTGACAGGATCCCTTATTGAAGTCAAGGAAAAAGAACTTGTCGTCGTATCCATCGACGGAGTCAGACTGGCCTTGAGACGCAAGCTTCTGGAAAACGATATTAATGATTTCAGCGTTATCATTCCAGGAAAAACGCTGAATGAAATTTCTAAAATCCTCCAGGCAAACGAAGAAGTGGTGTCAATTTACAATTCAAATAACCAGATTGTATTTGACTCTCAGTCCTGGAGAATCGTTTCCAGGCTTATAGAAGGCAAGTTTTTAAACTATAACAGTTTATTAAATAAAGAATTCGAGACCAAAGTAATCATCAACACCAAAGAATTCCAGTCAAGCCTGGAAAGAGCTTCTCTTATATCAATGAATGATAAAAACAGCCCTGTAAAGCTTCTTATAGGCGATGATAAAATAGTCATCACATCAAATGCCGAATTGGGGGCTGTCCGTGAAGAGATTAAAGTAGAAATAGAAGGCAATAATTTAGAAATAGGCTACAATCCCGCATTCCTGATCGATGCGCTAAAAGCCATTGACGAGGACAGAGCCGCTATTTATTTTATTACTACAAATGCGCCATGTACTTTGCGGCCTATAATTGAGAACAATAACGAATTTGCTTACCTGGTACAGGCAGTAAGGATTTAATAAGGCTATATGGAGGAGAAATGGAACAGGTTCAAATAAATACTGAATATATAAAGCTGGACCAGTTTTTAAAATGGGCTGGTGCATGTGATAATGGAGCTATGGCTAAGAGCTTTATACTGGACGGCTTTGTTAAGGTTAATGGCAGCATAGAATTACAGCGCGGAAAAAAGCTGAGAAACGGCGATATTGTAGAATTTGATAACAAAAAATACGAGGTTATACAAAAATAGACTGTCAGAGGCATGCTTGAATGAGGTAACAGATTGATTGTCAAGAGCTTGTTTTTAGAGAATTTCAGAAATCATGCGGATACCAGAATTTTATTTTCGGACCGGTTTAATATAATCTACGGTGATAATGGCCAGGGGAAGACAAATATCCTTGAAGCCATTTATTTATGTGCTTCCGGACGTTCGCACAGGACTTCTAAGGATTCGGAGCTCATCAGATTCGGCTGTGATTCTTACAATATCGAAACATTTGTAAAAAATAATGGCTTGGACAAGGATATCAATATTAATTATTTAACAGATCAGAAAAAGCAAATCAAGATCAATGAAATTCCCATAAATAAATTAGGTTCTTTAATGGGAAATCTATATGCGGTTCTTTTTTCTCCGGAGGATCTTTTTATTGTAAAACAGGGCCCAATGGAGAGACGCAGGTTTGTGGACATTACCATGAGCCAGATAAAGCCGTCGTATTTTTACGACCTGCAGCTGATGGCAAAAGTATTGAAGCAGCGCAACATGCTTTTAAAAAGTCTTGGCAGCAATCCTGGTCTGATGGATACAATGGATGTCTGGAATATAAAGCTGGCCGAGGTGGCAGCCTCTATAATCGTTTCACGCAGGAGTTTTTCAAAAAAGCTGTCTGAAATGGCGCAGAACCAGCATAAATTTTTGACTGTTGAAAAGGAACTCATATCCTTTGATTATGATTGCAGCTTTCAGATAACCGAGGATGCTAAAAAAAGTGAAATTATTGAAATATATTTAAAGCAACTTGAGAAAAATATTTCAAGAGATATTGTATTGGGATATACGGCAGCGGGACCTCACCGGGATGATTATGATATTTCCATAAACGGGAAAAGCCTCAAGTTATACGGATCTCAAGGTCAGCAGCGGTCGGCCGTGCTGTCTCTGAAAATTGCGGAAATAGAACTGATCCATGATGAAGCGGGGGAATATCCGGTTTTATTGCTGGATGACGTCATGTCTGAACTGGATGAAAACCGTCAAAAATATTTGATGGACAGTATAAAAAATGTACAGACCTTTATAACCTGTACAAATTGCGATCACTTCAGGGATACGCTCAAAAGCGGATCAAAATATATAAAGGTGGAAGACGGAAAGATCACAGACGAAAGCTTGAAAGAGTAATCAATTTTGTGACGATTTGCAATAAACTAATTATTAATGTAAAATTAAATGGAGATGTTCATGGGAGGACATGGAAAATGTTTTTGCATATAGGCGGAGATGTGGTTATACCAATAAAGAATGTCATAGCAATAATGGATATTGATACTACTACAATATCAAAGGACACAAAGGAATTTTTAAAGATAGCGGAAGAGGAAGGCTTTATAGAAAGCATTTCAAATGATCTTCCGAAATCTTTTATAATAACTGAAACTGATAAAAAAAGTAAAATTTATTTATCTCCTATTTCATCTATTACTCTTCAGAAGAGATCGAGTTTCATCAGTGAAATATCAAATGTTTGACATTGGCTTTATTTTATGAGTGTGAAAGTGAATTAAAAATCGCAATACCCAGATGTTCAATAAATTTGGATATGGTATTTGAAAGGAAGAAAAAAACACCGATATGAGTGAGAATAATGCTTTAAATTCATCATATGATGAAAGTCAGATTCAAGTATTGGAAGGTCTTGAGGCTGTAAGAAAAAGGCCGGGAATGTATATAGGAAGCACTTCCTTAAGAGGATTGCATCACCTTGTATATGAAATAGTTGCAAATAGCGTAGATGAAGCCCTGGCCGGACGTTGTGACGAAATAGAAGTAGTAGTTCATAAAGATAATTCTGTAACTGTAACTGACAATGGAACAGGCATACCTGTCGGCCCCCATCCTAAAATGGGAATATCCACCCTGGAAGTAGTACATACTATTCTCCACGCAGGAGGAAAGTTTGGAAGCGGCGCATACAGCGTTTCAGGAGGTTTGCATGGGGTTGGCGCCTCGGTTGTAAACGCCTTGTCCGAGAATATGGAAGTGGAAGTATACAGAGACGGACATATTTACCGTCAGAAATATGAAAGAGGAAAGCCTGTCACTCCGGTTGAAATAGTAGGTGACACTGAAAATCATGGGACTAAATCCACCTTTAAACCTGATCCTGACATATTTGAGGATATTGTGTTCGATTTTGACGCAATGATAACCAGATACAGAGAGATGGCCTTTTTGAACCGCGGCATAAAAATAAATCTTATAGACGAAAGGCCTGAAGAGAGTATTGTCAAAAATCTGCACTATGAAGGCGGAATAATTTCCTTTGTAGAATATCTGAATAAGACGAAGGATGCTCTGCATGATAATGTTATTTTTGTAGAAGGAAATAAAGACGCGAACATAGTGGAAATAGCAATGCAGTATAACGACACATATAACGAAAATGTTTACAGCTATGCGAATAATATTGCGACCACTGAGGGCGGAACCCATTTAACAGGTTTCAGGACTGCTATTACAAAGGTTTTAAATGACTATGCGAGAAAATACAATTTTATAAAAGAAAATGACAAAAATCTCTCCGGTGAGGATGTAAGAGAAGGATTGACAGCTGTTATAAGCATTAAACTGCCAGAGCCTCAGTTTGAAGGACAGACCAAGACAAAGCTGGGAAACAGTGAGATCAGAACACTGGTGGAAAATGTGCTGACAGAAGAATTGTCGAGTTTCTTTGAAGAAAATCCTTCAGTGGGGAAAATCATACTGGACAAATGTCTTACTGCCGCAAGAGCAAGAGAGGCGGCAAGAAAAGCAAGGGAATTGACCAGAAGAAAAAGTGCCTTGGATACGAGCACCCTTCCCGGAAAGCTCGCCGACTGTTCTGAAAAGGATCCTTCAGTTACTGAGATTTTCATTGTTGAGGGAGACTCGGCAGGAGGATCTGCAAAACAGGGCAGAGACAGAAGAATTCAGGCTATACTTCCTCTGTGGGGTAAGATGCTTAATGTTGAAAAGGCCAGGCTTGACAAGGTTTTTGACAATGAGAAGCTCTCTCCTGTAATTATTGCACTGGGTGCGGGAATAGGCCAGGATTTTGACACAAGCAAACTGAGATATGACAAGATCATCATAATGGCGGATGCCGATGTTGACGGATCACATATAAGAATGCTGCTTTTGACATTCTTCTTCAGATATATGAGACCTCTGGTCGAGCAGGGGCATGTATATATTGCAATGCCGCCTTTGTTTAAAGTGTATAGGGGCAAAGAGGAATATTACGCATATGACGACAGACAGGTTGATAGAATATACAATGAAAAGGGTTGGAGAAAAGATGACCCGAATGTAAACATCCAAAGGTATAAAGGTCTCGGAGAAATGAATCCGGATCAGCTCTGGGAGACGACAATGAATCCTGAGACGCGTTCCATTATGAAGGTTGATGTGGAGGACGCAATTACGGCAGAAGAAGTGTTCAGTACATTTATGGGGGACAAGGTTGAACCCAGAAAAGAATATATACACATTCATGCGAAAGATGTAACAAACCTGGATTTCTAATATAAACAGAATATATGTGAAATAGACCTGCCTGGATATTCAAACTGGAAGCACCGGTTGAATATCCAGGCAGGTTTTATTTTATCCGGATATAAAGAATACATTTTTATTTTGCAACACTCCCATCTATAGATCATAAGAAGTAGATACCTATTTATTGGTTTATGTTTCACGTGAAACATTTTTGTTACCAAAGTCAATTACGGTTAAAAGCCTCCGCCTTCCGGGCGAATATTGCTTTTAAGCCAGCTTTTAACGCGGCTTGGGTTTGTATGTTTTTTTATAATTCTGGAGGTTTCAGCCTCAAACATAAACTAAAGGCCTCCAGTCCATAGTAAGTAACTATTCTATATATAAGACAGAGATTTTGAGTATATGCAATCGCCGATATATAAAGTAGCTACAATGAATAAAGTAAATGAAATATTTTCTGTATTTATAATAGATCTGATAAGTATAAATAATATAAAATTTTATGAAAAAGCTTGCTCATTGCAGAAAATAAATCTATTTACAGTTAAAAACAAAATGTTTCACGTGAAACATTTTACAATTCGACTAAATTCTTTGTATTATTATTGCCACTATGATATAATTTTTTAGAGTATAGAGCACAGTGATTTCTAATTTTTTGAGATAATTATAAATGTTGAATTGACTTAAAGCTTTAATTGACTCAATAAGGAGTGAGATTTGTTGGCGAAAGTAATAGCCATTGCTAATCAAAAAGGTGGCGTGGGTAAAACAACGACTGCGGTAAATTTAAGCGCATGCCTGGCATACAAGGGGAAAAAGGTTCTTGTCATTGACATAGATCCACAGGGGAATACCACCAGCGGACTCGGAGTAGATAAAAAAAATATAAAGCAATCGGTATATGATGTTATCATAAACGATGAAACTATAGAGAATACTCTGATTGAGACCTGTATCGATAATCTTATGCTGTGTCCTTCAAATATCCAGCTGGCAGGCGCTGAAGTTGAGCTTGTATCTGTCATCTCCAGAGAAAACAGATTAAAGGCCGCATTATATTACATACGCAAGGACTATGACTTTATAATCATTGATTGTCCGCCTTCTTTGGGGCTTCTCACACTAAATTCATTGACCGCATCGGATACCATACTGGTGCCGATCCAGTGTGAATATTACGCACTGGAAGGACTTAGCCAATTAATGAATACAGTCAAACTTGTTCAAAAGCATCTCAATCCTGATCTGGACGTAGAGGGTGTTGTTTTAACAATGTTTGATGCCAGGACAAACCTTTCCATTCAGGTAGTCGAAGAAGTTAAAAAGTATTTCAGAAACAAGGTATACCGTACGGTAATTCCAAGAAACGTAAGATTAAGCGAAGCTCCAAGTTTTGGCCTGCCTATAATCCTGTATGATGCCAAATCGAAGGGTGCTGAATGCTACATAGAACTGGCTGAAGAAGTGATAGAGTATTCTGAAGAAGTGGTATAGTTTTAAAAAATCCTGATCTGAAAACTATTTATTTGAGTTAAAAATAGTTGACTTTTGCGCATATGGGCATGGAGGTTAGAATAATGGTTAAAAAAAGTTTGGGCAAAGGGCTCGGAGCATTGATTTCCAACGAAGCCCTGGAAGAAGATACGGGGGTAGTTGAACTCAGGATAAATGAGATCGAACCGAACTCCGGACAGCCGAGAAAGCATTTTGATGATGAAAAGCTGTCTCAGCTTGCTGAATCCATCAAGCAGCATGGAATCATTCAGCCCATAATCGTTAAAAAAGATAACAATATATATTCGATAATTGCCGGTGAGAGAAGATGGCGAGCGGCCAAGCTGGCAGGATTGAACAGGGTACCTGTACTGATAAAAGACTTTACCGCAAAGCAGGTAATGGAGATCGCTCTTATTGAAAATCTTCAGAGAGAGGACCTGAACCCCATAGAAGAAGCGGATGCGTTTTTTAACCTGATGAATGAATTTAATCTGACTCAGGAGCAAATTGCGGAAACTATCGGCAAAAGCAGATCTGCCATTGCAAATTCACTGAGATTGTTAGGTCTGACGGATGAAGTAAAGAAATTTATCGTAAGCGGAGATTTAACCAGTGGACATGCCCGGACAATGGTTGTCATCCAGGATGAAGAATTGCAAAAAAAAGCGGCTGACTACATAATCCAAAATAAGTTAAGTGTCAGAGAGACTGAGAATTATATAAAGAAGTTATCCCAGAATAAAAGTAAAAATAAAGTGCCGGCAGAAGAAAATCCGGATTTTCAATTTGTAGAGGACAAATTAAAAAGTATTCTTGGAACCAAGGTAACCTTGCAGGCAAACAAAAATAAAGGAAAAATTACCATAGAATATTATTCGAATGATGAACTTGACCGGTTATTAGAATTTTTTTACAAAACCCGCTAAAAAAACGACCTTCTAAAATTAATTTTAAGGCAGTTTTTTTGAAACAGCAATGATATATGTATTTAGACATGAAAAAGCCATTAAAACCAAAATTATGGCTAAATAAACGAAAGTGTCAAAAATTGATTGAATTGAACCGGATAGAAAAATTAAAATTTGGATTATGTATATATAAGGAGTATTAAAGCAATGAATGATTTTATAAATAATGTTCTTAATTTAAAATTTGAAATTCTTGTGTTATTTTCTATATGTTTTGCATTAATTATAATTAACTGCCTTTTGCTTTTTTCAAATATAAAAAAGACTAACCGGATAAAAGTTAAATATAATAGATTTATGAATGGCCTGAGCGACAGGAATATGGAAGAACTTTTAGAGAGTTGTCTTGAAAGTGTCAATTTTGTAAATAATAAAAACAGGGATATTGATTTAAAAATCAATGAGATAGAAAGAAATCTGATCCAGTGCATTCAAAAAGTAGGAATTGTCAGGTTTAATGCCTTTGATAATGTGGGAAGTGATTTGAGCTTTTCAATAGCTCTCCTTGACAATAACGATTCAGGTATTGTTTTCAGCGGAATTTACTCAAGGGACAGTTCTTCCACATATGCCAAGCCTGTTTCCTCGGGAAAATCGAGATATACCCTATCGGCGGAGGAAATACAGGCAATAGACATTGCGAGAAAGACAAATATAGAGAGAAACTATACAAATTAGATATGCCAGTGATAGATATTTGGAGGCTTTTTAGATATGAATCTAAAATTCAATAATCATAAAGACAATAAGAATGAAAAGAAACAGATATGGGCCTATGCTTTGATCCTTTTTACAGGGGCATTCATTGTTTTGCTGCTGACTGCCTACAGCCAGGTCAAGTTCCAGAATAATATCAGTGACTACCAGAATAAGCTGTCATCCCAGGAAAAGGCAAAGATCAACGCAGTGACGGATTTTAACACTGCTGTGAAAGAAAATAAGAGCCTCAAAACCGAATTGGAAGCTTTAAGGGCAAAGCTGATTGAGTCTGAGCAGAAGATAGCTACCGAAGAGACAAAAAGCCTTGATCTGGAGACCAGGTATAACAATGCTGCCAGCGCATCAGATACACTTCTGGCGGCTCAGGGCTATTTTATGAATGACGACTATATAAATTGTGCCGTGACATTGAAATACGGCATAAATTCGGAATATCTCAGCCCCAAAGCATTGCAGATATATAACGACTTGCTTTCAAAAAGCTATCCTAAGGCATCTTTGGAGTTTTACAGGGATGGCTACAGGAATTATAAAAAGAGAAATTATACAGAGGCAATAGTTAATTTTAACAGAGCTATAGATTTTTCAAATAAGAATGAATATTACGTTGATGACGCATACTTTTATTTAG
The DNA here is from genome assembly GCA_023397905.1 of Bacillota bacterium. GTDB lineage: Bacteria > Bacillota > Clostridia > Acetivibrionales > DSM-1351 > Ruminiclostridium. The sequence continues at coordinate 25,872 of JAEWSZ010000108.1, forward strand.
CCACTTCTTACTACAGGCTCAACAATTTTGCAGAGGCAAAAAATGTGATTTCCATGTTCACAGCCAGTTATCCAAAGAGCAGCTTTGTAAGCAGTATGAAGGCTCTGGAGAAAAAAATGCCATAGAATAAGTGTTGACAAAAAGTTAAATTCATTGTAAAATTAAGTTCGTCGCTTGACGCGAGCCTGGAGAGATGGTCGAGTTGGTTTAAGGCACCGGTCTTGAAAACCGGCGTAGGTGTGAGCCTACCGTGAGTTCGAATCTCACTCTCTCCGCCAAGTCAATTTAATTGACTTTGTGAATATCAGCTGGCTTTTATAACATGGGTCAGCTTTAATTGAATGGAGAAGTACCCAAGCAGGTCGAAGGGGACGGTTTGCTAAACCGTTAGGTCGGGCAACTGGCGCACGAGTTCGAATCTCGTCTTCTCCGCCAAAAAATTTATGCCGAAAGTCCTTGATTTTCAAGGGCTTTCGGCATTTTAAAACCGTATAAGATAAAGGCTTTCAGTATTTAACCTGAGAGCCTTTATTTTATTATAAATGAATTATGACTACTATTTGATGCTAATTAAAAATAGCTGCAAAAATCTACAGTCTGAATTATAAACCAGTCCTAAAGTTTAAAGGAAAGCTTTAATAATATATAGAAAGAAAAACTATCTCTTTTTTATCTGTATCTTGCTGACCATCAGATAGGATAACAAAATGACAGTTATAGCGCAGACGATCATATTGACGTTATTGTAGCTGCCACGTATCTGTGCAAAGCTGTTATATAAATTGACAATGGAAAGAAAGGCCCCTGCAATGGTTATGGGGACGCCTGAAAATACATTGTTGAAAGTGGTGACATTATACCTGGCCAATCTGTATGCTCCTGCGATGGGAAATATTATTGTAAGGATATATCCTATTATCCCAAAGTGGAAAAAGTTGATTTTCCATGCGATTATTATGGGAGCCACGCCGAAGGAGATCAAGTCGGACAGTGAATCCAGCTCCTTGCCAAGTTCGCTGGTGCTGTCCAGCATCCTTGCTACCTTTCCGTCAAACCTGTCGCTTAATGCGGCAACCATAACCAGCAATGACGCCTGGATCAATTCATCCTCTATTGAAAAAAGTAATGCAATAACTCCAAGCGATAAATTGATGAAGGTCAAAAGATTAGGTAACGAATGCTTAATTCTATTTTTCAATGAAGTCACCCTCTACTTCCAAATAAAATAAATTACGGCAAAACAATTTTTTCTAAAATATATTAATAATAAAAGTAAATAATTTATACTATATTATTTGTGTCTATTATAGATTATAATTAATAATGTTAAATTTAACAAGTGAATATGCCCGCAATATAAATAACGTGCATATGAGAAAAGGGTATTTATGCTGAAAAAGATAAATTGGAAAGTGCTTGTTGTCTCCGGATGCATTATTTTATTTTTTGCATATATATTCAAATTTTACAATCACACCATAAGGAAAATAAATCTGGGAGCACTGGAAAGTTACATTAACTCCTTTGGACAGTGGTCAATATTGGCCTTTCTTGTTATTTCCACAATAAGGCCTCTTGCGGTATTCATTCCAGTCACCATATTGACTCTTGTGGCAGGGCGGCTGTACGGTCCCATATACGGAGCTGTTCTGGCCATGCTTTCTACAGTGATTTCCTCAAGCGTGGCCTTTTTTATAAGCAGGAAATTAGGAAAATCCTTTGTGGAGAAGATAATCAGGAAAAGGGCGGAAAAAATAAATCTGAATATTGAAAAAAGCGGATTTAAAATTATTTTTGTTATGCGCATATCGGGGGTGTTCCCTCTTGATATTGTCAGCTATGCTGCTGGCATGACCAAGGTAAAGTACAGGGATTTTATCCTGGCGACCATTCTGGGCTCCATGCTTGAAACCATTTCCATCGCGTTTATGGGACATCATATAAATAAGCCGCTTTCACCCGGTTTTATTTTATCGTTGATTCTGGTCATAGTTACGGCAGGTGTCCCGCTTATATATAATAAAATCAAGGCCGGAAAGAAAAGCGTAGTCATATCAAAGGACAATCATAAAAAATAGAATAAGAGGATGTAATAAAGGTTGAAAGAAGCTTTAAAAAATTGTAAAGGGGGACCGAGTCCATGCCAAACTTTCATGATGTTTTGTGAGAGATGCGGGGCATGGGCATATATATGAATAAATTAAAATATGTATTTTTTGATCTGGACGGAACATTAATAGATACCATTCCATTGATTTTGGAGTCCTTTAATTACACCTTTATGCATCATTTCGGAGAAACAAGGCCGGAGGAAGAGACTATAAGCTATATAGGCATGCCTCTCATGAGCCATTTTAAAGCCATTTATCCCGGAAGGGAAGATGAACTGGCCAGAACCTACAGAGAATATAATGAAAGAAAGCATGACAACTGTATCGCAATTTTTTTGGGAATCCATGAGCTCATAAAGAATTTGTACGAGCAGGGAATTGTGCTGGGCGTGGTTACGTCAAAGAGAAGAGAACTGGCTGTGAGAGGATTGAAGCTGTTTAATTTATACGATTATTTTCTCTTTGTAAACGGCTCCGAAGCATCTGAAAAACACAAGCCCGACGGAGAGCCTCTCATAAACGCAATGAAAACGGCGGAAGCAGGAAATAAGGATGAGGTCCTCTACGTGGGAGACAGTCCTCTGGATATACTTTGCGCCAGGAACGCCGGCGTTAAAAGCGCGGCGGTGGCGTGGACATACAGCCCGAGAATTGAGCTTGAAAAAGTGGAACCCGACTTTTTCCTGGAAAAGCCTGCCGACCTGCTCAGATATTTGTAAGCGGAATATATAAAAAGGATCTGCACATAATAAAAAAATAGTTTATAGAATAAATCACCAAGCAGGAGAGATCTCATTGGCAAGAACGGTTGTAGCTATTTTTGATGTATATGCAAATGCGGAAAAGGCCGCCTATGAAGTGCGGGACAGGGGACTCAGGACGGACAATATATCCATTATTGCAAGGGACAACGGGAACAAGGCGTATTACAGACCCGACGACAAATCCGGACTGCTGTATATTGCCGGATATACCTCCCACCCCCTCAAAGTCAGCAAAAGACAAAGAATATCCGACGGCATAATTACCGGAGGTATCTTTGGAGGAGTCATTGGGATCGTTGCTGGCGCGGTGCGCATGTTTGTGCCAAGGCTTGGATTAATTGCCGCGGGAGGGCCCGTATCGGGATTGCTGGCGGGATTTCTTCTGGGAGGTATCATAGGGGGGCTTATGGATATAAGGATTCCCAGGACCAGGATGAAGGAATATGAGGAGCTTATTACGCGCGGAAATATAATAGTCAGCATGAAAGTGGATGAGGAGCGGATGGATGCCATAATTGACGTAATTAAAGAAAACGGGGCGTTACTGGTGGAGAAATATTAAAAAATACCGGATGCCCATAAAAAAATCAGGTAATATTTCCATAAATGTATAATATTATAATATAGGGGCCATCATTTATATACCATATATATAAAGGAGACACTTATGGAAATATCTTTGAATAATTCATTGAATAAAGTGGTTACTGCAGCCGAGAAAAAGGTTCTGGCTGACGAGAAGGCCAGCCTGCTGATGGAAATCAGACAGGTAAAAAACGATTTGCAGCATGCCTACAGCAATTTTGATTATTTTGCCGATTCCTTGATGGTTGATTACTATACATATCAAATCAAGGCCTATGAAGCAAAATTTGAGTTTCTGCTCAAAAAGGCCAAAGAATTGAATGTATGTGAGATCTGATCCTATCAAACCTATTACTTCAAATCATAAGAAATCCATATAAACACATAAATAAAAGAATATTTTTTTCACCTTAAAAATATATTTATAAAGAGGACAAACATTGTGCTTTGCTACTTTTAGTCCGGCATAAGGGGTGAAAAAATGAACATATTCAAAATTGCCAAAAGATTTTTGATCAATACGGTGCTCGGAGCTGTTTTGCTGGCTGTAATAAATTTTGCTGGGATATACTTCAGTTTCAATATAGCTTTAAATATATATTCTGCATTGATAATAGGTATTTTGGGAGTCCCGGGGCTTATACTGCTGATATTTTTAAAATACATGGTTTAATGCGGGATCAGACTTGTGTGTGTTCACCGATGTCCCCCGCATATGGAAAAGCCGCAAGTGGCTTTTGCCGGTGCCGCTATTATAATATTCGGAAGTAGTACTCGCTGCTGTGAGTAATCATGGGCAGGAGTACTATTTTTATATATGAAAGGATTTAGTGCCGGCGGCTTTTGCGCAATTTTGCAAAATAGTTACATGTTTGTATACAAAGAACAATTGAACATTACAAAAATACAGATTTTATGCCAGTTTACACTTACTTCGCTTGACAATAAATTATCAAGCATATATACTTTTAATAGGTCAATTTCTGTTATTACATAAAAATAGACCTAGGACAAGTTTAATTTTTAAGTCAATCAGGATTCCGGTCATGATTGACTTTGTTAGGACTGTCTTTTAGTTATCAAATTGTAAAATTAAAATAAAGAGGAGGGTTTGCCAAATGGGCAAGGTTGTTGAAATCAGATGGCATGGACGTGGTGGTCAAGGCGCAAAAACAGCATCATTATTGCTGGCGGATGCAGCGTTCAATACCGGTAAATACATTCAGGGTTTTCCTGAATACGGCCCAGAAAGAATGGGTGCTCCAATTACCGCTTATAACAGAATAAGCGATGATAGACTCTCAATTCACTGTAACATTTATGAGCCAGATTATGTTGTTGTAGTTGACGATACGCTACTTCAGGCAGTTGATGTTACCTCTGGATTAAAGGAAACAGGAGCAATTATTATTAATACTACTAAGTCTCCGGAAGAGATGAAGCCTCTATTGAAGGGTTACAAAGGTAAGGTTTGCACAATTGATGCGAGAACTATTTCCATTGATACCCTGGGCAAGTACTTCCCTAACACTCCAATGCTTGGCGCAGTAGTTAAAGTAAGCGGTGTTATGGGTGAAAAAGAATTCCTGGACGACATGGTTGGTTCCTTCAAACATAAATTTGCAAAGAAACCTGAAGTTATAGACGGTAATATAAAAGCAATTGAAAGAGCTATGCAGGAGGTGAAAGGGCTATGAGCAACAAAGAATTGAAAACAGTTTCTGCCGACGTTAACTGGAAAGAAATCACTAAAGGCGGAAATATTTCCTGGGCAGGTAACGCGGAGCTTTTCAAAACAGGCGACTGGCGTTCAATGAAGCCTGTATGGCTGGAGGAAAAGTGCAAGCAATGCTTATTGTGCTATCCTGTATGTCCTGACACTTCAATATTGGTTAATGCTGAAGGCAAGAGAGTGGATTTTGATTATGATCACTGCAAGGGTTGTGGCGTTTGTGTAAAGGTTTGCCCTTTCAAAGCCATTGACTTTGTGGAAGAAAAGTAAGGAGGGAAAATTCAAAATGGCTATCAGAGAAAGATTAAGTGGTAACGAAGCTATGGCTGTTGCCATGAGGCAGATAAATCCGGATGTAGTTGCGGCTTTCCCAATAACTCCATCAACAGAAGTTCCACAATACTTCTCAACATTTGTTGCAAACGGTCAGGTTGATACCGAGTTTGTAGCTGTTGAGTCGGAGCACAGCGCAATGTCCGCATGTATAGGCGCTCAGGCCGCAGGAGGAAGAGCGATGACCGCTACTTCTGCAAACGGACTTGCTCTTATGTGGGAATGTCTATATATAGCTGCATGTTCAAGACTTCCAATTGTTTTGGCATGTGTTAACAGAACATTATCAGGACCTTTGAACATACATAACGATCACAGTGATTCAATGGGTGCAAGAGATTCGGGCTGGATTCAGATATATTCGGAAAACTGCCAGGAAGCATATGACAATTTATTAATGGCTAACAGAATCGGCGAGCATCCTGACGTTCTCCTCCCGGTAATGGTTTGCCAGGACGGATTTATTACTTCACACGCTATAGAAAATCTGGATTTGGTTGAAGACGAAAAGGTTAAGGCATTTGTCGGAGAATACAAACCGGAAGAATATCTTTTAAACAGAGACAATCCAATAGCAGTTGGACCTCTGGATCACTTCACCCACTGTTTTGAACACAAGAGACAGCAGGCTCAGGCTATAATGGACGCCAAGAAGGTTGTTCTTGAAGTGTCGGCTGAATTTGCGAAATTGACAGGCAGAAGCTACGGCCTGTTTGAAGAATATAATGCTGAGGGTGCTGAAGCATGCGTTGTCCTGTTGAATTCAACAGCAGGTACGGCTAAATATGTTGCAGATCAGTACAAAGCTAAAGGTAAAAAGATTGCAGTAATAAAGCCAAGATTGTACAGACCTTTCCCTGTTGATGAGATCGCAGGAGTATTGGCAAAGTACAAGGCTATTGCAATAATGGACAAGGCAGAAAGCTTCAACGCCGCAGGCGGTCCGTTATTTACCGATGTTACCAGCGCACTGTATGCCAAGGGAGTATTTGCACCCAAGGTTATAAACTATATCTACGGTCTGGGCGGAAGAGATGTTAAGACCAACGATATTGAAGTAGTATTTAATAAAACATTGGAAATTGCTGCTACAGGTAAAGTTGATTCAGTTTACAACTACCTTGGCGTAAGAGAATAGGAGGTGCGATAATGGCTTACAATTTAAAGGAAGTTGCTAAGAAGCCCGAGAGGCTTACTGGCGGACACAGAATGTGTGCCGGATGCGGAGCTCCGGTAGTAGTTAGACAGATTTTAAAGGCATTAAAGCCGGAGGATCATGCTGTTATAGGTTCGGCTACAGGATGTCTGGAAGTTTCCACATTCCTTTATCCATATACTGCATGGACGGATTCATTTATCCATAATGCATTTGAAAACTCGGCCGCATCAGTTTCGGGTGCCGAAGCTGCATATGTTGCAATGAAAAAGAGGGGAAAGCTCAAGGGCGAGACCAAGTTTATCGCTTTCGGCGGTGACGGCGGAACTTATGATATAGGTCTCCAGTCTCTTTCAGGAGCTATGGAGAGAGGACATGACATGCTTTATGTCTGCTACGACAACGGAGCATACATGAACACCGGTATCCAGAGATCTTCAGCTACTCCTAAGTACGCAGATACAACTACTTCACCTGCAGGAAAGGTTATACCCGGAAAGCAGCAGTGGAGAAAGGATCTGACAGGCGTTATGGCCAGCCACAATCTGCCGTATGTCTGCCAGACAGCTGCCATAGGAAACATGAAGGACCTGTATGAGAAGTCTGAAAAGGCTCTTTACACAAAGGGTGCCGCATTCATGAATGTATTGGCTCCATGTCCGAGAGGTTGGATCTACAACACTCCCGATTTGATGGAATTGAACAAGCTGGCTGTTGAAACCTGCTTCTGGCCATTGTATGAAATAATAGACGGTAAATACATCGTTAACTACAAGCCAAAGAATAAGCTTCCGGTTGCCGACTTCCTCAAGAAACAGGGAAGATTCAAGCACATCTTCAAGGCTGGAAACGAGCATATGATAGAAGAAATCCAGAATGAAGTTGACAAGAGATGGGAAGAACTCTTGAAGCTGGCCGGAGAGGCATAACTTTCCGAATGGTGGATTTTAAAATCCGGGATTGGTAAGTAAGAAGTTTATTAAACGACAAAAGGGACGGCCTTTGTGCCAGCCTGAAATTAAAAAGCAGGGAGACGAAGACACAGAGCTCGTCTCCTTGTTTTTTTAATGTAAAAAAAGGATATTACAAAATAATTCAATATATGTAAAATCCAATTATAGCCGGCCCTCCCGTACTAACTTACATCTTCTATTCTACATGCGTATTTTAAAACATATAATTTAGTAGCAATAAAAGCTGAAATAAAGCCTGTCTTGAGTTCTGTAATTTTTATATGGAAATATCTGTGGAGGTTAATATGCATGAATTAGAGAGAGAACTGCAAGAGAATTACGACATTAAAATAAACAGCATCAGCAATTTCAGGGATATGTTTATTGCCACTACGGATAATGGAAAAAGATTGATCAAAATATCCGGCCTGAAACCCGACAGAATCAATTTTATCGCGGAAGTGAAGGAGTATTTATATAATAACGGCTTTTGCAATATAGACAGAAATATATACACAAATAACGGCAGCTCATGCATAACCTACAACGGACAGTCCATATATGTGTGCAATTATGTGGAAGGGCGTGAGTGCAATCTTGACAGCAGGGAGGAAAGTATAAAATGTGCAAGGCTGCTGGCAAAAATGCATAGGGCGTCAACAGGATTTATCTGCTCGGAAAGCAGCAGCCCGAGAAGTGAACTGGGACGGCTGCCGGTCAGCTACAGGAAGAGACTGGATGAGATAAAAAAGCTTAAAAAAAACGCCCAGAAGGGCAGAATGAAATTTGACAATCTCATGTGTAAATATGTGGACTATTTCTACGAGCTTGGAGAGAAAGCTCTCGGTATGCTTGATACTTCGGATTATTACGATATGGTTGAAGATGCTGAGAAAAACAGAAACATATCCCATCATGATTTCAATCATCACAACATTTTCTTTCAGAATGAAGATATGTTTTTAATTAATTTTGAATACTGCTGTTACGACCTTAAGGTGTATGACCTTGTAAACCTGATCCGCAGAAAAATGAGAAAATGTGAGTGGGATATTGACGAAGCGGCCGTCATCCTCAACGAATACAGCAAAATTGAGTCGCTGGGCGAAAGTGAACTGGATCTGATGAAAATAATGCTCATGTTCCCTCAGAAGTTCTGGAGAGTGGTAAATAAGTACTACAACAGCCGCAAAAGCTGGTCGGAACAAAACTATGTAAGCAGGCTCCAGGAGGTCATAGATGAAATGCTGTGCCATAAGGACTTTATGGATAGGTTCGGCTCACTTTAAAATAAAACATTACCGGCGGCCGGCTTGAAAATTTATTTTTTCTGCCGGGTCATAAATTTTTCCGCTTTGCCAAAAAAACAGACCGATCTTATGACCGGTCTGTTTTTGAGTTAATATGATTTATAAATTTAGAACAAGCCTGTTATGATTCCGTCCTCATCTATATCTATTTTTTCCGCGGCGGGAACCCTGGGAAGGCCGGGCATGGTCATTATATCCCCTGTCAGTACGACTATAAAGCCTGCGCCTGCGGAAATACGCACTTCTCTCACAGTGACGTCAAAGCCCGTGGGACGTCCCAAAAGCTCTGGATTATCCGAAAGGGAATACTGGGTTTTGGCAATACAGACAGGAAGCCTGTCCAGCCCCATTTCTTCTATTTTTTTAATGGATTTTTCAGCGGAAGCGGTATAGACAACGTTATTGCCTCCGTAGATTTTATTTACGATGGTCTGCACCTTGGTCTTTATGGGAAGCCCGGAATCGTACAAAGGAGCAAAATCCGAGGATGTTGAGTCTGTTAAGGCCACCAGCTTTTCAGCAAGCTCTGTGCCGCCTTCTCCTCCCTTTAAAAAGACATCCGAGAAAGCCACCTCAACTCCCAGTGAGGCACATTTGTCACGGACCAGCTGGATTTCGCCGCCGGTGTCCGTATCAAAATGGTTTATTGCAACCAGCACCGGAACCCCGTACAATCTGAGATTTTCAATATGCTTTTCCAGATTTGCAAAACCCTCTGAGAGCGCTGCGGTATTTTCCTCTTTGAGGCTTTCCTTTTTCACTCCGCCGTTGTATTTCAGCGCTCTTATGGTTGCTACCAGAACGACTGCATCCGGCTTCAGTCCGGCAAAACGGCATTTTATGTCGAAAAACTTTTCAGCTCCTAGATCGGCGCCGAACCCTGCCTCCGTGATAACATAGTCCGCCAGTTTCAAGGACAGCTTGGTGGCTGTAACGCTGTTACAGCCATGGGCGATATTTGCGAAAGGCCCGCCGTGCATAATGGCAGGAGTTCCTTCCAGTGTCTGGACCAGATTTGGCTTGATGGCGTCCTTCAAGAGAAGGGTCATCGCGCCGTCAACTTTTAGATCCTTTGCAGTGACGGGCTGTCCATCCTGGTTATAACCTATTATAATGCGCCCCAGACGGTCTCTCAGGTCCTTTATATCGGATGCGAGGCATAATATGGCCATTACCTCGGAAGCCACGGTTATGTTGAAACCGTCCTCTCTGGGCACGCCGTTTATTTTGCCGCCCAGACCGACGATGATATTTCTGAGCGCCCGGTCATTCATGTCCATGCAGCGTTTCCAGACAATCTGGCGGGGATCTATGCGCAGGGTATTTCCCTGTTGTAAATGGTTGTCTATGGCCGCGGAAAGGAGATTGTTTGCGGCGGTGATCGCATGCATATCACCTGTGAAATGAAGATTTATATCTTCCATGGGCACAACCTGGGCGTAGCCCCCTCCGGCGGCGCCTCCCTTGAGTCCCATCACAGGTCCCAGACTCGGTTCGCGGAGTGCGATTACGGCATTTTTGCCAATCCGGGACATGGCCTGTCCCAGACCAACGGTAGTAGTGGTTTTGCCTTCTCCGGCAGGCGTGGGATTTATGGCTGTGACCAGCACAAGTTTTCCGTTTTTATTGTCCTTTACCTTATCCCATAATTTTTCCGAAAGTTTTGCTTTGTAATTTCCGTATAATTCAAGATCGTCTTCCGCTATTCCAAGCTTTGCTGCGATTTGTGAAATACGGAGCATCTTGCAGCTCTGGGCTATTTGTATATCTGTAAGCAAGGGTCTGTCTCCTTCCAGGAATTAAAAAATTTATACGACTGCAGAATTTTCAGGTTATAATATACTTATAGACGTTTGATTAGATTATTATATGACTTATAAAAGATAATTTCAAGTGCGCGGCGGACATCCGGGGACACACCCCTGCGCCGGTTTTCTGCCGGACGTGGTAATATAATAATTCCTATATGAAATCTTACTATTTCAACAATACAATTCACAAAGACAATAAAAAAGGCATAAAATAATAATATAAAAATTTTAATTTTTTTTAATTTAAATCAAATATTAATAATATATTGAAAAGTTGGCATACTAAACTATGAGGGGAAGGGCAATTATGCAACAAATTGAAATAGGTAGTTTGGTTTATAGAAAATCCTATGAAAAGGATGTTCTTTTCAGGGTATCCGACATCAAATTTGTGAATGGGAAAAAAATAGTTATTCTACGAGGTGTGAACGTCAGGTTAATAGCAGATGCGGAGGAAGACGATCTCGATATAAAAGAATAGGACAAGTGTAATTTTCAATTTGGAAATATTTATTGCAAATTTTCTTAAACCCCTTGAAATTAAGCAATATAGGCTTTGGTATTAAAAAAAAATACTTGACATAGATGCAATACGCTTGTATAATAGAATATTTTTGACAAGCCGCTACATTTATGATATAATTAATTAAACTGATGATGAGGTGAGAGCATGATAGATCGGGGAGAACTTTTTCAAATCAAAAGAGACATCGAAGGTTGTATCGGAGAAAAGGTACAGCTTAGAGCAAACAAGGGCCGTAAAAAGTCTTTTATCAGAGAGGGTGTTCTTGAAAATACTTATCCAAGTATTTTTGTAGTAAAGTTCGAAAACGAGTATGATAATACCAGAAGGGTTTCATATAGCTACACTGATATCCTGACAAAAGCAGTTGAGTTGGTCGTATATAAGGATAATAAAAAAATTCAGGTGTGCTAGACTTGTTTAAAGGATTCCTCGTAAAAGAAAAAGTTATTATACAAGCTTTCTGAGAAAACTTTATAATATAATAAACTCATGAAATATTTGGGTTGCAAAAAAGTCATTTAACGATGACTTTTTTTGTTTTGTCATATTTTTGACTGCCAGGAAATATATATAACATAGCAGAATCATTGTTCGATGCGATTTCATTAAGATAAGAGGAGGATGGAAAGATGTCTCTGGAGCTATTAAAAGAGGCCTTTAGGGTTAATAATTTGTTGGGTGAGGACACAATTCAAACTGTGATTGAAAATGATATAATCGTCCCGGATACAAAGCCGGATATAGCCAGGGTGCTTCTTCTGGACGGGGATGTTTTCATCACCGGCTGTGATACGGGTACCGACAGGGTCGTGGCATCGGGCTGCATCGTTTGCAAAATACTTTATATTTCCGAAGATGAAAACAAGAGTGTGAAAAGTATAAATTCCAATATTCCATTTTCATATACCGTCGATATAAACGGCGCCAAAAGCGGCATGAAAAGCAATGCAAAAGGAATAATAGAACATATGGATTACAATCTGCTAAACGGCAGAAAGATAAATGTAAAGGCCATACTTTCCCTGGACTGCAAGGTCCATGACGAGGTGGAGCGGGAATATGCAGCGGGGATCACGGGAATGGACGATATCCAGGTACTGAGGGATAACCTGGCCCTGAGCACTTATATCGGGAGCAATAAGGTGAATTACGTGATCAAGGAGGACCTGGATTTACCGTCTACAAAACCTACAATAAGCGAAATTCTCAGAAATGACGTTAAAATATCGGGCAAGGACTTCAAGGTTGCTGAGGGAAGGGTATTTGTAAAAGGGGATATAGACATATCCACCCTTTACATAGCCGATGACGAAAGCCGGTCCATGCAGTACCTGGAAAACGGAGTTGCCTTCAGCCAGTCGATTGAGCTTGAAAATGCCGATGAGGACACCACAGTGGATGTGGACTATGATCTGATCGATTATAAGATAGAGGCTGTGGAGGACAGCGACGGCGAGTTCAGGAATATAAGGGCGGAGATCGCTTTGAACATCCGCGTTGAGGGCACGTGCAAGAGAGTTATAGAAGTGCTGTCCGACGCCTACAGTCCAAGGTCCAGGATCAGTCTGGAAAAGCAGCAGCTTGAGGTGGATGAGACATTTGCAGAAAACAACGGCCAGATAATAATAAAGGACAATGTGGACCTGACGGAGTTTTCGCCCGAGGTGTCCGAGATATTTAACGTACTTTGCAAATACAATGTATCGGAGGCAAAAATAGAAGATAACAAGGTGGCGATCGAAGGCTCGGTTCAGAACAATATGCTCTATCTGGCCAACAACAGCGATCAGCCGGTATTCTGCCATAAAAAGGATATGCCCTTCAAGCATGAAATAGATATAAAGGGAATAGACAACAGCATGAAGCCGAATGTTTCACTTGAGCTGGATCACTGCAACTACAGCATGGCATATGCAAATCAGGTCGAAATACGCATTGTTCTCAGCGTAGGCGTAAAGGTCGAAGCCAAGAAAAGCTTTCCCGTTATAAACAAAGCAAATGAAAATACAATAGATGAAAAGAAACTCCAATCCATACCAAGCGTCATAATATATATTACACAGCCCGGGGACAATTTGTGGAAAATTGCGAAGAAATACAGCACAACTGTGGATAATTTATTGAAGATCAACAATCTCAATGACAGGGATATATTAGCTCCCGGCCAGCAGATCATAATATTAAAAAGAGCGGTATAGGCGCCGGTCACAGGGTTCACGCAGACATCAAAACATTTGGGATATGGTATCTGAAAGCAATTTCGGATGCCATTTTCTTTTTTGCGGAATGGCGATGCGCAAAGTACCATTCACGCCTTATCCGGCGCAGGGTATGTGCTGAGGATTAATAACATTAAACTTTTGTGAGCCAGAAAGGCTCACGGTACTTTTTATGTATTTTTTTATAAGCGCCATTGGTCATAAGGGAGCGCAAACGCTCTATTTAACTTAATATTTATCAATTCGTATTGATATAAAATTGTATATTGTATATAATGTACCTAAGCAAATGACTAAAAGGAAGGGAACAGATGATTTCACTTACAGCACATGCAAAGATAAATTTATCTCTGGATGTTTTGGGAAAAAGGGAAGACGGATACCACACTCTACGGATGATTATGCAGACAGTACAGTTACATGATACTATATCCGTCGAAAAAATTCCATCAGGGGTGGAAATAATCTGTAATGCGCCATACGTTCCGAATAACAATTCCAATATAGCCTGCAAGGCCGCAGAAGCCGTTATAAACCAATATAAGCTGGATTCAGGCGTGAGGATAACCATAGAAAAGAAAATTCCCGTTGCGGCGGGACTGGCAGGGGGAAGCGCAGACGCTGCCGCGGTTTTTAAAGGCATAAATACCTTGTTTGACCTTGGTATCGGAGAAAATGAGCTGATGCAGCTGGGCAAGACCATTGGCGCGGATGTGCCCTATTGCATTATGGGAGGGACCGCGCTGGCGGAAGGCATCGGTGAGAAGCTCACTCCACTGGCTCCCATGGGGAATGTACCCATAATTTTGGTAAAGCCCAGAATCGGCGTGTCTACGGCCTGGGTATATAAAAATCTGAAGCTGGACAAGGTCCACGCCAGGCCCGACACGGAAAAACTTGTGTCCGCGCTGGCAGACGGCGATATTAAAACCATTGCCGCAAATATGAAGAATGTTCTGGAGACTGTCACGCTTGGGAGATATCCGGTGATACAGAGGATAAAAAAGGAACTGATGCAGCTGGGCGCGATGGGAAGCATGATGAGCGGAAGCGGCCCCACAGTGTTTGGAATATTCGAAAACAAGGAAAAAGCCGGGGTTGCATTTAATAAATTGAAAAACAGCAGGCATGAGTGTATTTTGACATATACAGTATAAAACATAAATAGGAGGTTAGTTTTATCATGGCGGGAAAGTTATCTAAAATAAATCTGAATGACTACAAACCATTGCGGGAGGTAATATTCAACTCTCTGCGGGAGGCCATTATAATCGGGGAGCTTCGTCCGGGGGAAAGGTTGATGGAAGTACAGCTTGCCGAGAAGATGGGCGTTAGCAGAACGCCTGTCAGAGAAGCGATCAGAAAGCTGGAGCTGGAAGGGCTTGTGGATATGATTCCGAGAAAGGGCGCTCACGTGGCGGAATTGTCGGTCAAAGACATTATGGACGTCCTTGAAGTGAGAGCTTCCCTGGACGGACTGGCAACCGCGCTGGCCGCCGAAAGAATCACGGATGACGAGCTTAAAGAATTAAAACATATAAATATCCAGTTTTCTTCATACATTGAAAAAGAAAATCTCAACGGCTCCATAAAAAAAGATGCGGAATTTCATGATATTATTTACAGGGCTTCCAGAAACGACAAGCTGATTTCCATTCTGAACAATCTGAGAGAACAGGTGCAGAGGTTCAGAGTGATTTATCTGAAGGATTACAACAGCCAGCAGAACCTTATAAAGGAGCATAACGATATTCTTGAGGCAATGACTTTAAGATCGACAGATTCCGCAAGAAACTATGCAAAGGCACACATTGCCAATCAGGAATCCACAATATTGAACTCCATCAAGATGCAAAAAAGATAGGAGAATTGCAAAGAGCCGGAGTCAGAATCCAAATCGGGATTGTGGCTCTTTTTGCTTTTATTATATATTCTGCATCAACATAGCAGACTTTTTGATTATTTTTGTATATAATTATAGTGAGGCTAAAAATCTTATGATTTAAAAGGATAAACTATGTGGTTTAACGAATTTTTGTCAAAATATAAATCGGGAATTTCGCATGAATTTTTGTTTTATTTTAATGTCAAGGACATAATGGACAACACGAGAAATTTGTTCAAATATATTGATGATGAGTTTATAAAGCAGAGAAACTTTGGGATTGTGGCTTTTTATGATATATCCAGAGGGCTTACTTTTTTGGAACCGGCTATGGAGCGGGAATTTAACATGATCACAGGCAATGAGGTCTCAAATATGTTCCGTTCCATGCCCTCAAAAATATTTCCGTTTATCGACACGGCTTTAAAAAACACCAAAATGGCCCTGTTTATCGACCACGCCGAGAAAATCGTTCCCGCCGGGGACCTCGGAAGTATGACGCTGGAAGAGCGAATGGCCCTTATATGGATGTCGGAATGGTCGGTAAATCCACGGATTTCTACGGTTGGGAGCACCATATTCATGCTGGCGGACAATCTGGCCGACATCAGCCGTGAATTTCTCAAGCCTGCTTACAGGATTGAGCCGGTGCTGGTGGAGCTCCCGGGAGAAGAAGAGCGGAAAAGCTATATAAAATACCTGCTGGAGGACAATTCCACCAGGTCGGAAATATCCCTGGAGGAATTTGCAAAGCTGTCCTCGGGACTCAACAGAAAAAGCATAAAGGACATAAAGCTGAAAGCCGAAGCCGAAGGAGTTCCAATCACCTTTGAATTTATAAAGGAAAAAAAGCACGATGTATTGAAAAAGGAATACGGAGACGTGCTGGATTTTATATATCCGGAAATAGATTTCGGCGATCTGGGCGGGATGGAAGCCGCCAAGGGCTATCTGACAAAAAACATTATTGAGCCTGTCAGAAGAGGCGACTCAAGAAGGGTTCCCATGGGAATACTTTTATGTGGGCCTTCAGGTACGGGAAAAACTTTACTGGTGGAGGCGCTGGCAAAGTCAAGCGGCTTTAATTGTGTAAAAATAGATATGTCCAGAATTCTGGGCCAGTATGTGGGTGAAAGCGAGAAAAATTTTAAAAAGTGTCTGCTGGGAGCCCAGTCCCAGGAGCCGGTAATAGTTTTTGTAGACGAGATAGACACGGCCTTCAGGAGGGGCGAGTCGGGGGACAGCGGAGTCAGCAGAAATATATTCAGTGAATTTTTACAGTTTACAAGTAATACAAATAATAGGGGCAGAATAATATTTATTGCAGCCACTAACAGGCCCGACCTCATTGACGCCGCATTAAAGAGAGCGGGGCGCTTTGACAAGAAGATACCCATACTTCTGCCTGAACCGGAGGAACGCGCAGATATTTTCAGGATAATAATAAACAAGTATGGTATCGCCACCAACATACAGGATTTTGTGCCATTTTCCAAGCTGGCGGAAAATTATACGGGAGCGGAGATCGATACCGTAGTGAGAAAAGCATACGAGCTGGCCTGCAACAAGCGGGAGGACCATCCTGTCATAACGGGAACTATTTTAAAGGAGGCCCTGAAAAAATGCAGGCCCAGCACCCAGGATGTGGAATTTATGACCGAGCTGGCCATTGCCGAGTGCGACGACATAGATTTACTGCCGAAAAAGTACTGGACGGGGTTTAATAATAAGCCGTCCAATTGATTAATTAAACATTTTATAAAAATTTTATTTACATTGTTTTGTTTTTATTATAAATTTAAAGTATCAGATATGGGAATATAACGCTTTTATGTAAAAATACATTAAAATCAGATTAAGGAGGAAATAGAATGGGTTTATTTAGCAGACTTGGACAAATGTTTAGAGGGTTTTTCGGATTGTTTGTTGGAAATCTTGAAGAGAGAAATCCCGAGGCATTGTTTGAAGATATCAAAAACCAGATCGATAAGGCAAGGCGTGAAGCGGAGCAGCAGATCATTGAAATACAGACCAGCGCTGAAATGATCAAAATAGAGATGAAAACCGCCGAAAGAAACCTGAGCGCCATAAAGGCCAGAGTGGAGTCGGCTCAGAGAACGGGTGACAAAGAGCTTCTGGTGGAGCTTCTGGTACAGGAGGAAGAGTATCAGACTGTGTTTGAGACGCACAAGGCCACCTACGAAAATGCAATGGTCCAGGTGGAAAAAATCCGTGAGGATTACAAGATATTTGAGTCTGAGATGAACGCCAAGCTCAATGAGCTCAAGACGCTCAAATCCCAGGCTAAAATGGCGACGCTGCGTGAAAACATCAATTCTGTCAATGCACAGTACACTTCAAAGAACAGCCGTGTGGGAAGTGTAAACGACAATCTGGACAGAGCACGTGAAATAGTGAATAAAAAGACCGCAAGGGCAAATGCGGTGGAATCGCTCAATAGTGAAAATATCGATATGAAGCTCAAGCGGCTTGATATGAACTCGGCAAGAGACAGGGCCAGAGCCCGTGCCGAAGCCATGCTGGGCGGAGATAACGGCGGTTTTGAAGTCAAGGAAAAGACCGAAAATAAGGCTTCAAATTAATATTAAGATACAGATGGGAAAATGTTAAATGGGAGCTCTTATACGTGAAGCAAAGGAGACTGATCTATCCAGGATCACTGAAATTTACAATTGGGCGGTTGCGAATACAACTGCCTCCTTTGATATTAACCCGCAAACCATAGAGCAGCGGGCAGTTTGGTTTTCGCACTACAATGGCAGACACCCCCTGATCGTTTATGAGATTGACGGTTATGTGGCGGGCTATGCCAGCCTTTCCGAGTTCAGAAGCAAGGAAGGGTACAAGGATACCTGTGAGCTGTCCGTATACATAGACCCTCAATATCAGAGGCGCGGCATAGGAATGGAACTGATGGTTTCAATAATTGAAACGGGGAAAAAAACAGGATTTCATGTTATAATGTCAGGTATAACCGCAGATAATGAGATAAGTGTGAAAATGCATGAAAAGCTTGGATTTGAGCTTTGCGGGCATATGAAGGAAGTCGGCTACAAATTTGGAAGATATCTGGATTGTTTATTTTATCAGCTTATACTGAAATAACCGGGCTGATATAAAAAATGGCAGTTAGTTGAGGGGAATATGAAAGGGAATTTATTTTACAGCGCAATATTCAGATTTAGAAACATGGCAACACTGATTTTTTGGTGTACCCTCGTATATCTGGTCAGCAGTGTCCCGGATCTGCAGAGTATAAATCTCTACGGTCTGGATGCTACGACTCTTGCAACAGGAGCTTACGGCATTGGGGCCCTGGCATACATTGTCATGGTTATACAGAGCCTTTTCAGCAATAATTTTAAAGATGAAGTGCAGAAAAAAGAGAAAAAGAAAGAAATCAACCAGTTGAACCGACAATGTTCAAAACTGTTTTCTCAGGCCCGGAATTATGCATCGCCTATCCAAAGGCAGAAACTCAGAAAGATTATGCAGGATAAGGACGATATATTCAATTCCTTGAAAAGGGAAGAAGGACACAGCTATCTGAAGGAAAAAATTGTAGAGAAGAGTTTGAATCTTGTTGTATCATATACCAGGCTTATGACAAATTACTCCATCAGAAGCAAGGAGCTTTCGGAGATAAATATAAGCAGTCTGATGAATAAGATAAATGCAAACCGCAGAAAATTAAGCTTTTTAAAAGATGATAGAATGCTCGAGGACGTCAAAAGCGTAATAGAAATGGATGAACAGACAATACAGAGGGTTAAGGACGAAAAGAACGAGCTAGAGAGAATATTTGCCCGATTGGATTATATCGAGAGTATGCTAGGCATGTTCAAGCACCAAATTGTTTCAAGTATAGAATCAGAAGAAATGGTTGAAAAACTGGAAACAGCTGTGAACGAGGCAACAGCACTTGATAGTGTATTACAGGAGAGAAGAAGGAATCAGATCAGAATGTAATTATGCCTCTGCCGGAAAGCTGTATTGTCAGAAGCATACTGATGATATGGCCAGTCGCCAGCATTTGTAGTTTTTCCCAGATTGAAGGGGGCAGATCATGGCAAATACTACTATTTACTCGTCGGAATTCATAGAAATCACAAAAAGAGACGATGGATTTTATTTGGAATCCTTTAAAAAAGGGTTTAATCAGGATGATTTTTACAGCATTATCAATTCCCATCCCGATATTAAAATCAATAATTTTGCTGTGATAAGGGAAACTCTGATTTTCGCACCGCAGCCGGCGCGCAAATTTGCCTCGGTAAAGGACAGAGTTGTTGTGGAAATATCAAACGACGGCTTAAAAGCCTTTATAACCTTGACTGTCGACGAAGAAGAGTTGAAGGGGCAGGAGATCATTAAGGAAATCGTTTCAAAATTAAATGAAGCAGGCGTTGTACACGGCATTAAAAAAGAGGTATTTATGAGCCTGTATTCCGGTAAACCCATTCTCATTGCCGAAGGCACGCTTCCCGAACCCGGGGAAGATTCGCAGAACAGGCTGTATCAGCTCAATGAAGTAAGACCCGAAATAAAAGAAGACGGGAAGGCAGACCACTATGATCTGCATTTGATAAACATGGTCCAGACCGGGGACTGGCTGGGAGAGCAGACCCATGCCACACCTGGCAGAGAGGGCAGGACCGTACGGGGCACAGTAATTCCTTCCACTCCGGGAAAAACCTATCCATTATTTTATGATAAAAATACGGTTAAAGAAGTCGCTTCAGAGAATGTAACCACTCTTTATGCTTTAAAAACAGGAGCTGTCTTTTTCGAAGGAGACAGAATAGGGGTGTCAAATCACCTTGAGATAAAGGACAGCATAGGCGTAAAGACCGGAAACGTGGATTTTGACGGTTATCTCACCGTTCAGGGCAGCGTGGAAGACAATTTTTCAGTGGCGACTACAAAGGATATTGAAATACTGGGTGAGTACGGAGTCGGAAATGTTAAAGAGATAAAGAGCCACGAGGGCAGCATTTACATAAAAGGCGGAATAGCGGGAAAGGGCAAGACAAAAGTCATATGCAAGAAAAACCTTTACCTGAAGTATGTGGCGGATGCGGATATTGTCTGCGAGGGAACGGTGCATGTGGGCTTTTACTGCATAAACAGCAATATTACGGCCAAGGAAGTAATTATCGACTCAATGAAGGGACAGATAATGGGCGGGGTGATAAATGCCGAAATCAAAGTTGTTTCGGCCATATTCGGCTCTCCCAGTGAGAAGCGCACTACCGTATCCGTAAAGGGCTTTAACAGAATGGAACTGAAGGCCGGTTTTGACGAATTGGCTGAGAAAATAGAAAGACTTAAAGCGGAAATAAATAAGCTCAAGCAGCAGATATCCGCCGCATCAAATTCATATGCCGGAGGACAGGCCCGCAAGGAAGAGCTTGAAAATCTCAATGAAAGATATGGCAAGCTGAAAGTGGCGCTTTCTGAAATGGAAGAGCAGAGAATTAACATCAGCGGATATATAAAGACAAAGGGAGAAGGGGAGATAGCCGTCCTTAAAAAGGCATTTCCCAATACTTTGCTGGAAATCAAAAAAATCCAGAAGGAGATCACGGCGCCTGTGCTGAGAGTGAGCTATTACTACAGTGAGGGAAATCTGAAGGAGATGTAAAGTGGAATTACTTTTAGGAACCGACATAATTGAGGTGGACAGGCTGAAGGACGCCCTTGAAAATGGGAAAAGCGGACGTTTCTCGGCAAAAGTTTTTACACCCGATGAGGTTTTATACTGCGAAAGCAAAAATGCGGCAAAATATCAGAGCTATGCCGCAAGATTTGCGGGAAAAGAAGCCGTATCCAAAGCTTTTGGCACGGGGATAGGGGAAAATGCATTTTTTAATGAGATAGAGATTTTAAATGATGCCGGAGGCAAACCATATGTGAAGCTGTACGGCAGGGCCAAGAGCTTTTATGAGTCACTGGGTGCGACGGGCATATCAATTTCACTTTCCCATTGCAGGGAATATGCGGTAGCATACGTTGCCATCACTTTGAAGAAAGATTAAATTACCGGGGGATTGGTTTCACGTGAAACAGGTTACATTTATACACACGGCTGATTTACATCTTGACGCGGCATTTTCATCTTTGGGGGATGAAAATAAAGCCCGGATCAGGAGAGAAGAGCTGGAAAACTGCTTTAGCCGCATAACGGAAGAGGTCCGGACCGGCAATGTTGATTTATTCATAATAAGCGGGGATTTTTTTGAAGACGGCTATGTGAAAGCGTCAACCATACTAAAAGCCAGAAACCTGTTTTCAGAGCTGTACAGAACGGAAATCGTAATTTGTCCCGGAAATCACGATCCTTTGAAAGAAAATTCATATTACAAAACCTCCGAATGGGGCGGCAATGTTCATATTCTGGAGGATACGGACAGGGTATTGTATTTTGAAAAATATAATACCTGTATTTATAACCTGGGAGTTAAGGGGAATCTGCAGCAGGACTATTCGGCACTTAAGAACATGGATATTTCCGGTGACAGGGTCAATTTGCTGGTTTTTCACGGAACGGTGGACATGCCTTTTGAAGAGGACAATTATAATCCCATAACGTCGGAAGCTTCGTTTTCCCTGGGCATGGATTATATTGCCCTGGGGCACACACACCGTTATTTTCGGATAAGAAATGAAAGAACTCTTATGGTGAATCCAGGGAGCCCGGAGCCCATGGGCTTTGACGAGGAAGGCGAACATGGCTGGGTACGGGGGACGGTATCCCTGGAAGAAGGCGGAAAAAGTGCAGAGGCACAGTTTATTCCCTGTTCTGCCAGACAGTATCACAATTATGAAATAGATATAAGCGATTGCTCCGGTGATGACCAAGTTATTTCTCGGATTCTTTCGGAGGGGCGGATAAAGCTTTCTGCAGCCGACCTGTACAGTATCACCCTTAAAGGCTTTATCCCCGTAAACTATATGCCAGGAATAAAAAATATTGTTGATGCCCTGGCCCGGCACTGTTTCTTTGTTAAAATAAAAAACCAGACTTCTGTTCAGTTTGAATATGAGCGATATCTTGAAGAGCCGGGCATAAAAGGGGAATATGTCAGAAGGATCATGGATATGTGGGAGGCCGAAAGCTCGCAGGAAAAGCGTGAAACATTATTCATGGCGCTGCAGTATGGGCTTCAGGCGCTGGAGAACGGCAGGGTTGATTAGATGAGGATAGAGAAGCTTTATATACGCGGGTTTGGGAAATTGGAAGATTTTACGCTTGAACTGTCGGAGGGCCTTAATGTTATGTATGGGCCCAACGAGAGCG
This sequence comes from Bacillota bacterium, assembly GCA_023397905.1. Taxonomy (GTDB): domain Bacteria; phylum Bacillota; class Clostridia; order Acetivibrionales; family DSM-1351; genus Ruminiclostridium. The sequence continues at coordinate 48,578 of JAEWSZ010000108.1, forward strand.
GGAAGTCCACAATAATGGCATTTGTAAAGGCTGTATTTTATGGGTTGAAGGGCGTAAGAACAGGAAACGACGGGCTGGACTCAGGAATTAAAAGATATATGCCATGGAATGGCGGCCAATACGGAGGATATATAAATTTCAGGCTGGATAATGGGGAGGCCTACCGGATCGACCGCTCTTTTGACAAGGGGACTGTGAAGCTGTACGACGGGGATTTCAATGATATAACAGGCCGTTTCACAGGAGCTAAAGATACAGCCGGCCTTGGGGAAAAATTGCTTGGCATTAACGAGAGCCTTTTTGAAAGGACGGTTTATGTCAAACAGGCGGGAACAAGAATAGATACTTCCGCGTCTAAAGACTTGATAGACAGGATATCAAATATCCGGCAGAGCGGAGCCGAAGATATCTCATACAAAAATGCAAACGCTGCGCTGCGGGAAGCGCTGAAGAGTCAGGTAGGCACGGACAGAAGCTATACCAGGCCTCTTGACATTATAAACGAACGGCTGGAAGAGCTGTGTGGTATAAAAGACAGGCGCGGAGAAGAATACCAACGCCTGCAGGAAACCTTAAAGGAAAGCGAAGAACTGGAGCTTGATATAGGCAGGTTCGCTGAAAAGGACCGCCTTTTCTCAAAAATAATTGAGTTTTGCGGACTAATGGAAAAGAAAAAAGCAATAAATGAGAGAAATGATCAGGTTCACTTTCTAAATGCTGGAATAAAACAGTCTCGGAAGAACGTGGAGGATATGACCCGGGACAGGTCAGCTCTGGAGCTGGAGCTGGAAAATAACACGGAAACTATGAAAGCGCTTGCACCGGATCAGGAAAAGGACATACCGAACCGGACTGCTGAAATAAAGAGATATAAAACGAGGCTCAGGGCTTTGACCGCAGCCGGGATATTTTCGCTGGCAGCCTTATTGGGCACCATATGGGGAAGTATCTTTATGCACGTGCTTGCGCCATTTACGGCGGCAATCCCGGCGGTGCTATTGGCGCTGGCCGGCATATTGCGGCTGAAGGCCGGCAAAAGCCTTGAAAGGCTGAAGGAAGAACAGGCGGAGCTTTCTGCAAATAGCGAAAGGCAGAGCCGCCAGGCCGGAAATCTGCAAAGGATGAATGATGTGCTGGACCGGCAAATTGCCGGAATCGCTGAAAGGCTGCTTACTGAGACCACACAGTATGAGCAGCTGGTTAAAAGGCTGGAGAATATAAACGCCGGTTCCGGACAGGGCGATCTGTCTGAACTGGACAAAAGGCTGGACCTTATATCTGAGGATATTCCCGGATTGATGGATTCCACGGGCAAATATCTGACACTCGCCGAAAGGGAACAGGCGGAAGCAGCCGTAGAAAATCCCTGTGAGAGCACGTGCATGGAAATCCGCCGGTTAAAGGAACTCAATGACGTCCGGATACAGCAGATGAGGCTGAGAAAGGCTGCGCTGGACCAGATGGTAAAAACAGGCGGCAGTGATTATGATGACAGAGCCTTAGAGGCTGAAATATTAAAACTGACAGGGCAGAAGAGAAGTCTTGAACAGAGGGGAGAGGCCCTCAATATTGCCATCAGGACTCTTGAAGAGGCTTCAGGCGAGGTACAGAAGAAATATTTGCCGGTGATGAATAAGGTGCTGGGAGGCACATTCTCATGCCTGACTTCGGATAAGTATTCCGATGTAAGGCCGGGAGACGGACTGAATATCATGCTGAGCGATCCGGTCACAGAGACGGTCATACCTGTGGGAGCTTTGAGCGGAGGTGCCATAGACCAGTTGTATCTGGCTCTGAGGATAGCCATTTCAGAGACAGTCCTGAAAATAAATGAAAGCCTTCCCTTTATTATGGATGAGCCCTTTGCCCAATACGATGACGCCAGGATAGCCAATGCGCTGAAAAGTATCTATGAGATAAGCAAAAAGCAGCAGGTAGTTATTTTTACATGTAAGGGGAGAGAGGCTGATATGGCGGGCTCGGAGTTCCCTTGTAAAATCTGCTCATTGACATAAGGGCAAATTCAAAATATAGTAAAATTATTAAAAAATATACTTATTACAAAAATGCAATTATTAAGAGGAAAGCATGAAGAAAAATAAAATTATAATATGGATAGCCATAATGCTATTGATTATAATCTCTGGAGGCTGCGGGAGCAGGGATATTCCCGTCACTAAAAATGAACAGCTGATCAGCGGCATAACTCCTGAAAGCGCCGCGGTAATTACGGAAGCCGTGGTGGATTTATTTGACAAGCCGGATATCCTGAGTACTAGGATATCACAGGTATTGTTCAACCAGGTGGTCAGCGTCATAAAGGAAGAGAATTCCTGGACGAATATCCGCCTGCTGGACGGCACTTCCGGGTGGGTGAAAAGTAAATATGTCAGCAGGGATACAGGCAGTGTTACGGATGGCAGTATCAATAACAGGATAATCGTGACGGCTAAAACGGTGGATATTTATACGGGCACCAACAATGCCGTTAACTATAAAAAAATCGTACTGGGGACGGAGCTTTATTCGTCCGGCAAAACCAAGACGGGCTATAATGTGCTGCTTCCCGGCAATAAACAGGGCTGGGTGGAAGAAGGCGGCGTAATAGCCATACCGATAGAGGATAATGTAATATCCAAGACCACAAATGAAGATTTTGTGCAGACTGTTAAAAAGTTTGACGGGACTATTTTTATTCTGGGGGGGATAAGCCGCTGGGGAATAGATTCGTCGGG